>NZ_JBWKQR010000010.1:0-234575 GCF_059418905.1 Collimonas sp. GW821-FHT07E08
GCAGATTCCGGATTGTTTCGCTGAGATGGCATGTGGAGCGTTGCTTTCCGCATGTGATGCGCGGGCGGATTTTTATGAGAGGGAGGAGTGTGCATCTCGGTGCTGAGCGGATTTTTTTGCGATCGGCATAGGCCTCGGTAGCTTGAATTTTTTACGCGGCCGCGATTATCGGATATATTGCCGCATGTCAATTTGTGTCCCGCTGCCGAAGGCTGCCGGAGCACTCAATCCAAATCAAAAAGCCAGCCATGAATATTGCGGAATTGTTTTCTCTCGCGGCCATCTGGGGCGCATCGTTTCTTTTCATGCGCGTCGGTACGCCGGAATTCGGTCCGGTGCCGTTGATCGCCTTGCGCGTCGGCATCGCCGCGCTGGTGCTGCTGCCGGTATTGCGTTCGGCTGCCGCACGCGGCCAGGTGCGCAGCAAGTTGTGGCCGCTGCTGGTGGTCGGCGTCACCAATTCAGCCTTGCCGTTTTCGCTGTTTGCCTATTCGACCTTGTATGTGAATGCCGGTTTCGATGCCGTCTTGAACGCCACCGTGCCGTTATGGACCGGCCTGATCGCGTTCGTCTGGCTGAAAACGCCGATGAGCCGGCCGCAAGTGATCGGCATGCTGGTCGGCATGGCGGGCGTGGTGGTGCTGGTGTGGGACAAGATCGGCGAGGGACAGCCCGGAGTCTGGCTGGCGACCGGCGCCGTGCTGCTGGCTACGCTGTCCTATGGTTTTGCGATCAACTATTCGAAAACCCGCCTGGCCGGCGTGCCGCCTTTTGTCGTGGCCTGCGGCAGCCAGCTGGCGGCGACCATGGTGCTGTTGCCGCTGGCGGTGCTGTATTGGCCGGCGGCGCCGGTGTCCAGCACCGCCTGGTATTCAGTGCTGGCGCTGGGAGTGCTGTGCACCGGCGTGGCCTACGCGATCTTCTACCGGCTGCTGGACCGCGTCGGCTCGGCCTATGCGGCTTCGGTGACCTTCCTGATCCCGATCTTCGGGGTGGTCTGGGGCGCCATTTTCCTGAAGGAGCAAGTGACGGCCGGCATGGTCCTCGGCTGCCTGGTCATCTTGCTGGGAACCGCGCTGGCGACCGGAAAACTTGATCTGTCCGGCTATCTGCGCGGCAAAGCGGCTAAATGAGAAAGAGCTAAACAATTTACAGCTTTGGCGTTTCCGGGGCTGCAATACGTGAATATAAGCAACATGCCAGGGCCGGGAATCTCATTTTCACGACGTTCCTGGGTATTGGCGGGCTGCTTCTATGGCATAATCAAGAGCTAAATTCACTGTTTTGCGCGGTCTCGAAGCCGCCCTGGATCATGCTTAAAACGCTCTACGATAAACTTTGGGAATCCCACGTCGTCCATACCGAGCAGGACGGCACGGCGATTCTGTATATTGATCGACATCTTTTGCATGAGGTCACCAGCCCTCAGGCTTTCGAGGGGCTGAAGCTGGCCGGCCGCAAGCCATGGCGGCAGTCGGCCAACCTGATGGTGGCCGACCACAACGTGCCGACTACCGGCCGCGCCAACGGCATCGCCGACCCGGTCTCGCGCCTGCAGGTGGAAACCCTGGACGCCAACGCCAAGAGCTACGACCTGACTTATTTCGGCATGAACGACCATCGCCAGGGCATCGTCCACGTGATCGGTCCCGAGCAGGGCGCGACCCTGCCTGGCATGACCGTGGTCTGCGGCGATTCCCACACTTCGACCCACGGCGCCTTCGGCTGCCTGGCGCACGGCATCGGCACCTCCGAAGTGGAGCATGTGCTGGCTACCCAGACCTTGCTGACCAAGAAATCGAAGTCGATGCTGGTGCAGGTCGACGGCGCGATACCTGCAGGCGTGACCGCCAAGGATATCGTGCTGGCCGTGATCGGCCGCATCGGCACCGCCGGCGGCACCGGTTACGCGATCGAATTCGCCGGCTCGGCGATCCGCGCGTTGTCGATGGAAGGCCGCATGACAGTCTGCAACATGGCGATTGAAGCGGGCGCGCGCGCCGGCATGATCGCCGTCGACGACACCACGCTGAACTACGTCAAGGGCCGGCCGTTTTCGCCGGCCGGGCCGCATTGGGAGCGTGCCGTGACCTACTGGCGCACCCTGCATTCCGATCCGGGCGCCAAATTCGACATGGTGGTGACGCTGGACGCCGCCGAAGTCAAGCCGCAGGTCACCTGGGGCACTTCGCCCGAGATGGTGGTGGCGGTGGACGGCCGCGTGCCCGATCCGGACAAGGAAAAAGACGCCACCAAGCGCGACGGCATGGAAAAGGCGCTGGCTTACATGGCGCTGAAACCAAACACCGCGATTGAAGACATCCGCATCGACAAGGTATTCATCGGCTCCTGCACCAATTCGCGGATTGAAGACCTGCGCGCGGCGGCGGCGGTGGTGCGCGGCAAGTTCCGCGCTTCCAACGTCAAGCTGGCGATGGTGGTGCCGGGTTCGGGACTGGTCAAGGAACAAGCCGAACGCGAAGGCCTGGACAAGATTTTCAAGGACGCCGGTTTCGAATGGCGTGAACCGGGCTGCTCGATGTGCCTGGCCATGAATGCGGACCGGCTGGAGCCGGGCGAGCGTTGCGCGTCCACCTCGAACCGCAATTTCGAAGGCCGCCAGGGCGCCGGCGGCCGCACCCACCTGGTCAGTCCGGCGATGGCTGCCGCTGCCGGCATTGCCGGCCATTTTGTTGACGTGCGTGCTTTATAACCTGTTCGCTATACATTATTACGGAAGGACCAAGATGAAAAAAATAGTCACCCTGTGTGTTTTGCTGGCCAGCGCCTATGCATTGAGCGCTTGCAATACTTTCCACGGCTTCGGCAAGGATGTGGAACACGTCGGCGAAAAAATTCAAGGCAAGTGATCGCCTCGCGCTAGCGGGCAAATTGGAATAAAAGAGATGAATAAATTTACTGTACTGGATGGCTTGGTAGCGCCGCTGGACCGTGCGAACGTGGATACCGACGCGATTATCCCGAAGCAGTTCCTGAAATCTATCCAGCGGACCGGTTTCGGCCCGAACCTGTTTGACGAGTGGCGTTACCTGGACCATGGCGAGCCGGGCATGGACAATTCGCGCCGTCCGCTGAATCCTGATTTTGTCCTGAACCAGCAGCGCTACCAGGGCGCTTCGATCCTGCTGACCCGGAAGAACTTCGGCTGCGGTTCGTCGCGTGAGCATGCGCCTTGGGCGCTGGACCAGTACGGTTTCCGTGCCGTCATCGCGCCCAGTTTTGCCGACATTTTCTTCAACAACTGTTTCAAGAACGGCTTGCTGCCGTTGGTGCTGCCCGAAGCGCAGATCGATCGCCTGTTCGACGAAGTCAAGGCATTCCCCGGTTATCGGCTGCAGATCGATCTCGAAAAGCAGCTGGTGAGCACCGCCAACGGCAACATTGCGTTTCCGTTTGAAGTGGGCGAGTTCCGCAAATATTGCCTGCTGAACGGTCTCGACGATATCGGCCTGACCCTGCGCCAATCCGACAAGATCCGCGATTTCGAGGAGCGCCATCTGTTTGCGCAGCCTTGGCTGGGAAACACCATTTAAGCAGCTCGTCTGCAATCGTTTTTTGAATTATTCAATCCAGGAAAAAATGAAGATAGCAATTTTGCCAGGTGATGGCATCGGTCCGGAAATCGTTGAGCAAGCGGTCAATGTATTGAACGCGCTGGGTGAAAAATTTGAACTGGAAAGCGCGCCGGTCGGCGGCGCCGGCTATGCTGCGCACGGCCATCCGCTGCCGGAAGGCACCCTGAAGCTGGCAAAAGAAGCTGATGCCATCCTGTTTGGCGCTGTCGGCGACTGGCAATACGATACCCTGGAGCGTTCGCTGCGCCCGGAGCAGGCGATTCTTGGCCTGCGCAAGCACCTGGGCCTGTTCGCCAACCTGCGTCCGGCGATCCTGTATCCGGAGCTGGCCAACGCCTCGACGCTGAAGCCTGAAGTGGTGTCCGGGCTGGATATCCTGATCATCCGAGAACTTACAGGCGACATCTATTTTGGCCAGCCGCGCGGTGTGCGCACCGCGCCGGACGGCGCGTTCAAGGGCGAACGCGAAGGTTTCGACACCATGCGCTACGCCGAGCCGGAAATCCGCCGCATCGCACACGTCGCCTTCCAGGCGGCGCAAAAGCGCGGCAAGCGCCTGACCAGCGTCGACAAGGCCAATGTGCTGGAAACCTTCCAGTTCTGGAAAGACATCGTCACTGATGTGCATAAGGAATATCCTGACGTTGCGCTGGATCACATGTATGTCGATAACGCTGCGATGCAACTGGTGCGGGCGCCGAAGAAATTCGACGTCATCGTCACCGGCAACATGTTCGGCGATATCCTGTCGGACCAGGCCGCCATGCTGACCGGTTCGATCGGCATGCTGCCGTCGGCTTCGCTGGACGCCAGCAACAAGGGCTTGTACGAGCCGTCGCATGGTTCGGCGCCGGACATCGCCGGCAAAGGCATTGCCAATCCGCTGGCGACCATCCTGTCGGCCGCCATGATGCTGCGCTTTTCGCTCAACAAGGCGGAGCAGGCCGATCGCATCGATAACGCCGTCAAGAAGGTCTTGGCGCAAGGCTTGCGCACCGCGGACATTTATGAGGCCGGCACCACCAAGGTCGGCACCGGCGAAATGGGTGCGGCGGTGGTCAAGGCGCTGGCATAAAAAAATTTGGCAGGTGGGTCTGTCGTGGAGTGCGGGGCTTTTCCCCGATTTTGTTAGGGAATCATGATGAAACTGGTTGGTTTGGTCGGTTGGCGTGGCATGGTGGGTTCGGTCTTGTTGCAGCGTATGCAGGAAGAGGGCGATTTCGCCCATATCGAACCGGTATTCTTTTCAACTTCAAATGCCGGCGGCAAAGCCCCGGCGCTGGCGAAAAACGAAACAACGTTGAAGGACGCCACCGATATTGAAGCCCTGAAAAAATGCGACATCATCATTACCTGCCAGGGCGGCGACTACACCAGCGAGATTTTCCCGCAGCTGCGCGCCGCCGGCTGGAACGGCTACTGGATTGACGCCGCCTCCACCCTGCGCATGAAAGACGACGCCATTATCGTGCTGGATCCGGTCAACCTGGATGTCATCAAGGACGGCTTGCAGCGCGGCGTGAAGAACTACATCGGCGGCAACTGCACCGTCTCCTGCATGATGATGGGCCTGGGCGGCCTGTTCCAGCAAGACCTGATCGAGTGGATGACCTCCATGACCTACCAGGCGGCTTCCGGCGGCGGCGCGCAGCACATGCGCGAACTGCTGACCCAGTTCGGCTCCATCAACGCCGAAGTCAAGGCGCTGCTGGACGATCCGAAATCGGCGATCCTGGAAATCGACCGCAAGGTGCTGGGCAAGCAGCATTCCCTGTCGGCCGACGAAACCAGGCAGTTCGGCGTGCCGCTGGGCGGCAACCTGATTCCCTGGATCGACAAGGACCTGGGCGAGGGCTTGTCAAAAGAAGAATGGAAAGCCGGCGCCGAGACCAACAAGATCCTTGGCCGCGGCGAGGGTTTCAGCAATGGCGGCAAGGTAATCCCGGTGGATGGCCTGTGCATCCGCATCGGCGCCATGCGCTGCCATTCGCAGGCATTGACCATCAAACTGAAAAAAGATGTGCCGCTGGACGAAATCAATGACATCATCGCCAGTAACAACCAGTGGGTGAAGGTGGTGCCTAATGACAAAGAGTCATCAATGCGCGATCTGACCCCGGCGGCAGTGACCGGCAGCCTGACAATTCCTGTCGGTCGTCTGCGCAAACTGCAGATGGGTGGCGATTATTTGTCAGCCTTTACCGTAGGCGACCAGTTATTGTGGGGTGCGGCAGAACCGTTGCGTCGCATGCTGCGGATTGTGCTGGACACCTGACTTGTTGCAGTAGTTGTGATATTGTTGCCGACTTGCAATATGGCCCGCTAAGTATTTTCTTGAAGAAAGTCCTGGCGGGCTTAGCGTATCTGTTTGTATTTGCAGAATGTTGTTACGCTAATGTGCGAGTGCTTCATAAATGGGATCGCATTTGCGAAGCGCCAGACTAATGTCAATCTGGATATTGATTTTTAAAAAAACTGGGTACAGTATTTGCTTTCAGCAAGATTTGTTTCCTTATACGTCAACGGACAGTCCTTCATGCCACACAACATGCACCTGAATTCTTCGAATAAATTTATTTCCACCGGTTTAAAGACCCTCACTGCAGCCGTGGTTTCCACCCTGCTGATGGTGTCCAGCGTCGAGGCTGCCGGACTGGGTAAATTAACTGTGCTGTCCTCGCTGGGACAACCGTTACGTGCAGAAATTGAGCTTACCTCGGTAAGCGCGGACGAAGCCGGCACGCTGGTGGCGAAACTGGCCAGCCCGGAAACTTATCAGCAAGCCAACATCGATTTCAACCCGGCCCTGATGTCGTTGCAGTTCGCCATCGATCAGCGCAATGGCCGCCGTTTTGTGCGGGTCACTTCGACCCAGCCCATCAATGAGCCGTTTGTCGACATGCTGATGGAACTGGGCGGCACCAAGGCGCGCCTGGTGCGCGAATACACCCTGTTGCTCGATCCGGCCGGCCAGCGCCAGGCCCAGCCGGCGCAGATCGCGGCCGCGCCTGCAGCGCCGCGTGCTACGACCGGGGCTCTCAATGCCGCTCCTCGTTCGGCCCCTGCCCAGGCCAGCCCGGTACAGTCGCAAGGCGGCGTCGCTTCGACCATTACCGATGCTACTCGTGCAGCAGCCGCCAGGGCAGTCGCCGGCGGCGCGACCGCTCCTGCCAGCAGCGCAAGCAAGCCGGTTGCCTCGGCCTCGACTGCCGGCAGCCCTGCCAAGTCCTCCAGCGCAGCAGCGGCGCCTGCGAGCGGCGATTACCAAGTCAAGAAGGGCGATTCGCTGGCCCGCATCGCCAGCGAAAACCTGCCGGCCGGCATCTCGCTGGACCAGATGCTGGTAGCGTTGTACCGCAGCAACGAAGGCGCGTTTGTCGGCAAGAACATGAATCGCCTGCGCTCGGGCCAGATCCTGTCGATCCCGGATGCCGACAGCGCACGCAGCGTCAGCAAATCGGAAGCCCGCAACATAGTGCTGGCGCAATCGAACGATTTCAAGAGCTATCGCAACAAGCTGGCCGGGATGGTTGAGTCGGCTGCGCCGAATGCGGCTGCTGAATCCAGGCAAAGCAGCGGCGGCAAGATTACCGCCAAGGTGGAAGAACAAGCCACGCCGGCCAGCGAGTCCAAGGACAAGCTGAAATTGTCGCGCGGCGCAGCCGCCGACGCCAAGGCAGCAGACGCCAAGGCAGCGGCTGCCGCCACTGCGGCGACAGAAGAGAAGATCGCACGGGAAAAAGCTGCCGCCGAAGCGCAAGCGCGCGTCAAGGAACTGGAAAAGAATGTCAGCGACCTGCAAAAGACGCTGGAATTGAAGAACAAGAACCTGGCCGACCTGCAAAACCAGGCTGCCAATGTGAAGCCTGCAACTCCTGCAGCGGCGGCGCCAGCCGCTGCCGTCCCGGTCACCCCGCCGCCGGCAGCAGCTGCACCTGCGGCAGCGGTTCCTGCAGTGGCAGCCGTCCCGGTGCCGGCGCCAGCCGCGGCTGAACCAGCCGCTGTCAGCTCGGCTCCTGCTGCCATTGTCGATACAGGCGTCGCCAGCGCCGCGCCAGCCGCTGCAGCAGCGGTTGCCGCTGCGCCTACTGCCCCGGCGCCGGCGCCAGCCAAGCCAAAGGTAGCCGCACCGCCGCCGCCTGAGCCGAGTTTCATCGAAAGCATTACCGAAAATCCATTGCTGCTGCCGGTTGGCGGCGTTCTGGTGGCTTTGCTGGCCGGGCTCGGACTGTTCCGTTACCGTCGCAACCGCGCGCGCCAGCAGGCTTTCCTGGACAGCAGCGGAGCGCCGATGACAAATACCGGCCTGAAGGGCAACTCCCTGTTCGGTTCGACCGGCGGACAGAGCGTCGACACCAAGAACAGCATCTTCAATTCGAATTTCGTGCCGTCGGTCAGCCACCTGGATACCAATGTCGACCCGGTCGCCGAAGCTGATGTCTATATCGCATACGGACGCGATGCGCAAGCCGAGGAAATCCTGAAAGAAGCCCTGCGCAACCAGCCAAACCGCAACGCGATCCGCGTCAAGCTGCTGGAAATCTACGCCAACCGCAAAGATCCGCGCTCCTTTGAAATCCTGGCCAGCGAACTCTACAGCCTGACCCGCGGCGAAGGCGAAGACTGGCAGCAGGCTGCTGCACTGGGCCAGAATGTCGATCCGACCAACCCTTTGTATGGCGGCGGCAAGCTGCAGGACCAGGTGATTGCGAAGGCTGATTCGATTACCGCACCGACCCAGCCGATGGATGGCCTCGACTTCAATTCATTGACAGCGCCGACCGAACCGCATGCTGTTGCGCCGATTCCTGAACTGGTGCAACCGGCCGCGCCGGCCCAGCTGCTGGCGCCGCTGACAGCCACCGAACTGGGCAAGCAAGGCAGCGCTGCAGCTGCGCCGCAAGCGGCTGACATGGATTTTGACCTGGAAGAACTCGGCAGCGAAACATCGGCCAACCAGAACACCGTGTTGCTGTCGGCTTCTCACGACGCCGGCAAATCCATGCTCGACGCGCTCGACTTCGAACTGGACCATAAGCCTGCGGCAGCTCCGGCCGCGGCGCCGAAAGCCGTGGAAAAGAGCGCTGCGCCGGCAATGGCGTTCAGCTCGCTGGAACTGCCGGCAGGCGGCCAGCCTTCGAACTACGAACCGGCCCATGCCCATATTGATATTCCATCGGAAACCAAGCCGGCCAAGGCGCCGCCAGCACCTTCGTATGCCCAGCATGCGGAACCTATGGTCGCGCCGCTGGAGTTCAACCTGGCCGGCATGAACCTGGACCTGGACAGTGCGATCCATGCGCCGGCCGCCAGCGCTGCTCCTGCAGCGCCTGCAATAGCTGATACTGCATCGTCGGCGACAGCCAATCCCGAAATGGCGACCAAGCTCGACCTGGCCGTTGCGTACAAGGAAATCGGCGACAAGGAAGGCGCGCGCGAACTGCTGGAAGAAGTCTTGAAGGGCGGTAGCGCAGAGCAGGTCGATGCAGCCAAGTCGTTGCTGACCAAGCTGTAATGTAGCTAGTACAATACCCTTAGCATTTTGCTTTTGACGGGCGCGGCGTTATGCTGGCGCCCGTTTGCTTTTTTTGAGATTGGAACCGGATTGAATCGTATCGTTCTCGGCGTGCAGTATGACGGCGCGCCTTGGCAAGGATGGCAGACCCAGCCTAGCGGCAAGACCGTGCAGGACCGGCTGGAGGCCGCCTTGGAAAAATTCACGCAGGGCGCAATCGGCACGACTTGCGCCGGCCGTACCGACTCCGGCGTGCATGCGCTGGAGCAGGTCGTGCATTTTGATACGGCATTGTCGCGTGAAACATTCTCCTGGGTGCGCGGCCTGAACGCATTCCTGCCGCCGTCGATCGCGGTGCGCTGGGCGCATGAACTGCCGGCGGGATCTTCCAGCGCCGGCGAAGATCAATTCCACGCGCGCTTCAGCGCCACCGCCAGGACCTATCACTACCTGCTGTACAACAACCCGGTCCGTTCCCCGCTGCTGGAAGGCAAGGCCGGCTGGGTGTTCCGGCCGCTGGAGCTGGAGCTGATGCGCCAGGCCGCGGCGCACCTGGTCGGCACCCACGACTTTTCCGCGTTCCGCGCGGTGGAATGCCAGGCCAAGTCGCCGGTGCGCACGATGGAAGAGATCCGCATCGAGCGGCGCGGCGACCTGATCGTGTTCAGCTTGCGCGCCAACGCTTTCCTGCATCATATGGTGCGCAATATCGTCGGCTCCCTGATCTATGCGGGCAGCGCCAGCAAGCCGCCGGAATGGCTGGCCGAGTTGCTGGTCCAGCGTGACCGCGGCCGCGCGGCGCCGACTTTCATGCCCGACGGCTTGTATCTGGCGCGAGTGGCTTATGACCCGAAGTGGCAGCTGCCGCAGCAGGCGGCCGCGCTGTTGCCCTGGTTATAGGCAGCGGAAATTCTGCTGTCGATTTGTCATGTTTAAAGATGCTATATTGCGCTTTCCGATGTGTTTCCGATTAGACTGAATCCGATGAACCACCGCACCAGAATCAAGATCTGCGGCCTGACCCGCGAGCAGGATGTGCAAGCCGCCGTTGCGGCGGGCGCCGATGCGCTGGGTTTCGTGTTCTATCCGAAAAGCCCGCGCTACGTCACGCCGCAGCAGGCTGGCGGCCTGCTGGCCAAGGTGCCGCCGTTCATCACCACGGTCGGCCTGTTTGTCAACGTCGAGCCAAGGCAGCTGCAGGAGATCGTGGCGCTGGCGCCGGTATCTCTGCTGCAATTCCACGGCGACGAAACGGTAGAGCAGTGCGCGGCGCTGGCGCAGGCGGTAAACCGGCCGTTTATCCGCGCCATGCGCATCGGCAGTGCTACAACGGCCGCCGATTTGCTAGAATACGCACAGGCATATCGTGACAGCAGCCATTTGTTTGCAGGATTGCTGCTCGATACCCTGGTTGAAGCTTATGGCGGCAGTGGAAAGGTATTTGATTGGTCTCTCATCCCAAAAGAACTCGCGCCTCAGGTCGTTTTAAGTGGTGGCTTGAGCGTGCACAATGCGACTGACGCGGTAAAGCGCGTACGTCCCTTTGCGGTCGACATCAGCAGTGGCGTCGAGCAAGACAAGGGCATCAAGGACGCCGCCAAGATTCGCGCATTCATTGCCGCGGTACGGCAGGCGGACGCCGATCCGGCCGGACTCTAGCAGCCGTTTTCCAAGGTCCGGCGGGCAGGCTCAGCAACCAATACAGAGAGATATGCCATGAAAGAATTCACTCCCCTCGAGCAATACGCCGAGCGCCAGCCGCTCGCCAATACCACCTTGCGCCAGAGCGCCCGGTACAACCTGCCGGACGCCAAGGGCCATTTCGGCATGTACGGCGGCAGCTTCGTCTCGGAAACCCTGACGCTTGCATTGAGCGAGCTGCAGCAGGCTTACGCCAAATACCAGAACGAACCGCAATTCCTGGCCGAATTCCACAGCGAGCTGAAGCACTATGTCGGCCGTCCCAGCCCGATTTACCACGCCAAGCGCTGGTCCGAGCAGATGGGCGGCGCGCAGATCTATTTCAAGCGCGAGGACCTGAACCACACCGGCGCCCACAAGATCAACAACGTGATCGGCCAGGCCTTGCTGGCCAAGCGCATGGGCAAGCCGCGCGTGATCGCCGAAACCGGCGCCGGCCAGCATGGCGTGGCGACTGCCACCATTTGCGCGCGCTTCGGCCTTGAATGCGTGGTGTACATGGGCAGCGAAGACGTCAAGCGCCAGATGCAGAACGTGTATCGCATGAACCTGCTGGGGGCGAAGGTGGTGCCGGTCGAATCCGGCTCCAAGACCTTGAAGGATGCGCTCAACGAAGCCATGCGCGACTGGGTCACCAACGTCGAAGACACTTTCTACATCATCGGCACGGTGGCCGGCCCGCATCCTTATCCGATGATGGTGCGCGACTTCCAGTCGGTGATCGGCAATGAGTGCCTGGTGCAGATGCCCGAGATGACAGGGCGCCAGCCTGACCACGTGGTCGCCTGTGTCGGCGGCGGCTCGAATGCGATGGGCATTTTTTATCCCTATATCGATCATCGCGATGTCGCCCTGGTCGGGGTGGAAGCCGCGGGCGAGGGGCTTGCCAGCGGCAAGCATTCGGCTTCGCTGACGCTGGGTTCGCCGGGCGTGCTGCATGGCAACCGTACTTACCTGCTGCAAGACGCCAACGGCCAGATCATCGAGACCCATTCGATTTCGGCCGGCCTGGATTATCCTGGCGTCGGCCCTGAACACGCCTGGCTCAAGGATTCCGGCCGCGCCACCTACGAAACCGTGACTGACGACGAGGCGCTGGCGGCGTTCCATACCTGCTGCCGCATCGAAGGCATCATCCCGGCGCTGGAATCGAGCCATGCCCTGGCATATGCGGCCAAGCTGGCGGCGACCTTGCCCAAGGACAGGATTGTCCTGGCCAATTTGTCAGGCCGCGGCGACAAGGACATGCATACGGTTGCCGAACGCCTGAAGCTGTAGCAGCCAAGGGCAGGGCGGCAATCCCGCCCTGCAGTCCTGATCACCTCATCCAATAGATACCATGTCCCGAATCCAGACTACCTTGGCAGCGCTCGCTGCAAACAATAAAAAAGGCTTGATCCCTTTCATCACCGCCGGCGACCCGGCGCCGGAACTGACCGTGCCGCTGATGCATGCGCTGGTCAGGGGCGGCGCCGACATCCTGGAACTGGGGGTGCCGTTTTCCGACCCGATGGCAGAAGGCCCGGTGATCCAGCGCGCTTGCGAACGGGCGCTCAAGTTCGGCGTCAGCCTGCATGACGTCCTGGGCTATGTGCGCCAGTTCCGGCAGACCGACAGCAGCACGCCGGTGGTGCTGATGGGGTACGCCAATCCGCTGGAGCGGATGGGTGTCGATGCCTTCATCGCTGCCGCAAAGGAAGCTGGGGTCGATGGCAGCATCGTGGTCGACTATCCGCCTGAAGAATGCGAAGAGTTTGCCGAAAAGATGCAAGCCAACGGCATGGATCCGATTTTCCTGCTGGCGCCGACCTCGACCGAAGAGCGGATAATGCAGGTGGCCAAGGTCAGCAGCGGATTCACGTATTATGTTTCATTGAAAGGCGTGACCGGCGCCGCCAATATCGATACCGGCGAAGTGGCGGCCCGGGTGGCGGCGATCCGCAAACATGTCAAATTGCCAATCGGCGTCGGTTTCGGCATCCGCGATGCGGCTACCGCCAAGGCTGTGGCGCAGGTGTCGGATGCGGTGGTGATCGGCAGCCGGATTATCCAGGAACTGGAGAATACGCCGCCGGAACAGGCTGTAGCTGCGGTAGAAAGCTTCCTGTCAGGGATCAGGAAGGCGCTGGACGAGTGATTTGCATGCCAAAGTGGCAAATATTTCCTGGATTGGCTGGCTTGATTAGCTATTTCGCCGATTTGGGGATGAAGGTACAATTCGGCAGGAAAAAAATCTGAAGGAGGTCGCTCTATGAGTTGGCTAGAAAAATTACTACCCCCACGTATTCAGCGCAGCGACTCGGCAACCCGTAAATCGATCCCCGAGGGATTGTGGGTCAAATGCCCGTCATGCGAAGCGGTTTTGTATCGCACCGACCTGGAGTCGAACATCCATGTTTGCCCGAAGTGCAACCATCACATGCGGATACGTGCACGCGAACGCCTGGACGCCTTGCTGGACGCCGGCGGCCGCTATGAGATCGGCCAGGAAACCCTGCCGATCGACACGCTCAAGTTCAAAGACAGTAAAAAATACCCTGACCGCCTGAAGGCCGCCATGGACGCTACCGGTGAAACCGATGCGCTGGTGGTGCTGGGCGGTTCCATCATGACGTTGCCGGTGGTGGTGGCGGCGTTCGAGTTTGAATTCATGGGCGGTTCCATGGGTTCGGTGGTGGGCGAGCGTTTTGTGCGCGGGGCCCAGGTTGCACTGGAGCAGAAGGTGCCGTTCATCTGCATCACTGCCACCGGCGGCGCGCGCATGCAAGAGGGCCTGCTGTCCCTGATGCAAATGGCCAAGACCACCTCGATGCTGACCAAGCTGTCAGAGAAGAAGCTGCCGTTCATCAGCGTCCTGACCGATCCGACCATGGGCGGCGTGTCCGCTTCGTTCGCCTTCATGGGCGACGTCGTGATCGCCGAACCGAAGGCGCTGATCGGCTTTGCCGGCCCGCGCGTGATCGAGAACACCGTGCGCGAAAAGCTGCCTGAAGGCTTCCAGCGCGCTGAATTCCTGGTTACCAAGGGCGCCGTCGACATGATCGTCGACCGTCGCAAGATGCGTGAAGAAATCGCGCGTCTGCTGGCGTTGCTGCAGGACCAGCCAGTCGAATCCATCGCTTGATGTGAATTTCGCCCCAGGGCCTGAACTGTTGCGGTTCAGGCCTTTTGTTTTTAGTCGGATGTCAAAATGTCAAATATTCCCGCCAAGCCCGTGACGCTGGCCGGCTGGCTCGCCCTGCTGGAGTCGCGCCATTTCAAAACCATCGACATGGGCCTGGACCGGGTAGTGCAGGTGAAAGACCGGTTGCAGCTGCAATTCGACTGCCCTGTGATCATGGTGGCCGGCACCAACGGCAAGGGCTCGACCTGCGCCATGCTGGAATCGATACTGCTGCGCGCCGGTTACAGGGTCGGCCTGTATATCAAGCCGCATTTCCTCGATTTCAACGAGCGCGCCCGCATCGGCGGCGAATCGGCCTCGGATGCGGCCCTGATCGCCAGCTTTGAGGCGGTGGAAGCGCAGCGCGGCGACATTTCCCTGACATATTTTGAATTCACCACGCTAGCCATCATGCATTTGCTGGCAGAGGCGAAACTCGACGTGGTGATCCTGGAAGTCGGCCTGGGCGGGCGCCTGGATGCGGTCAATATCGTCGATGCCGACGTCTCCATCGTCACCAGCGTCGACATCGACCACATCGAATACCTGGGCGACACCCGCGAGAAAATCGGCTTTGAAAAGGCCGGCATCTTCCGGGCCGGCAAAACCGCGGTGTGCAGCGACCCGGTGCCGCCGCAATCCCTGATCGACCATGCCAACGCGATCGGCGCCGACCTTTGGCTGCTGGGCCGCGATTTCAACTACACCGGCGACAAGCAGCAGTGGAATTACGGCGGTCGCGGCCAGCGCCGCAATGCGCTCGGCTATCCCAGCCTGCGCGGCGCCAACCAGCTGCTCAATGCCTCGGCGGCGCTGGCGGCGCTGGAAGCCTTGCGCGACCGCCTGCCGGTCAGTGCGCAGGAGGTGCGCAGCGGCTTTGTCATGATGGACTTGCCGGGCCGTTTCCAGGTCTTGCCAGGACAGCCGCTGGTGATCCTGGACGTCGCCCACAATCCGCACGCCGCGGCGACCCTGGCCCAGAACCTCGACAACATGGGGTTTCATCCGTACACCTATGCGGTATTCGGCGCCATGCTGGACAAGGATATCGAAGGCATCGTGGCGCAGCTCAAGACGCGCATCGACCACTGGTGCCTGACCGCCTTGCCGCTGCCGCGCGCAGCCAGCGGTGAACAGTTGAAAGAACGTTTGCTGGAAGCGGGTGTCCCTGCAGAGCAGGGGGCGGATGCGCAAAGCAGCATCCTTTCCTTCGATTCTCCCGAGCTGGCCTATGCAAATGCATTAAGCAGGGCAGGCGAGAATGATAGAATTGTGGTTTTCGGATCGTTCCTGACCGTGGCTGGCGTAATGGCAGCCAGGAAGTCTGGATTTCACTGACGATTGACCGGCAGGCGCCTATGGCGCCGGCTCACTAGCTAGCTAAAAATATCGCATGGGTTTGTTCTCTTTTCTTCGCAAAAACAAGCAGCAAACCGACCCTGACCAGGGTATTTATCGTTCCAAGGCCGATACCGGCATCGGTCCCGGCGCCGAGCAGGCCGAACTGCCGCTGCGCAGCCGCAAAACCAAGGCAAGCAAGGCTGGCAACCAGGCCAACGAAGCGGTCGATCCAGTGCTGCCGGAAAAGAAGCGCGCCCGGCGCCGCCTGGTGGGCGCGGTGGCCCTGGTGCTGGCGGTGGTCATCATCTTGCCGATGATCCTCGATTCAGAGCCGAAGCCGCTGGCTGACGATATTGCGATCCAGATTCCATCGCGCGATAAACCCGGCGCCAGCGCCAGCGCGTCGGCCAGCGCTGCGGCGCCGCTCAGCAACAGCAGCGGCCTCGACCGCCAGGAAGAAATAGTCGATCCGGCCAGCGCCCCGGTGATGCCAGCGCCGCCGGCAGCCGCTGTCCAGCCTGCCGCTGCCGACAATGCCGCCGCGACCGCTCCTGCGCCGCCCAAGATGGCTGCAGTGGTGCCGCCTGAAACCGCCTCAAAACCGGAACCCAAGCCGGAACCCAAGCCAAAGCCGGAGGTCAAGCCGGAAGCCAAGCCAAAACCCGAGCCGAAACCGGCGCCGGTAGCGGAAAAGCATGACGATGCGGCGCGTGCCCAGGCGATCCTGGAAGGACGAGCCGATGCAGCGCCGGCGGCCGACAAGAAGCCGGCGAAATTCGTGCTGCAGGTTGCCGCGCTGGCATCGCAGGACAAGGTCGATGAGCTGCAAGGCAAGCTGAAGGAAGCCGGCATCCGCTCCTATACGCAAAAAGTCCCGACCCAGGCGGGTGAACGCATCCGTATCCGCGTCGGCCCGTTCAGCAGCAAGGAAGAAGCTGAAAAAACCCGCGCCAAGCTGGGCAAGCTGGGGCTGAACGGCAGTTTGATTCCAGGCTGACGGCGGGCGGCTTGATTTAAGCCGCATGCGGCGCCATATGGATCACTGATCAGGGATATGCAGGCAGCGTGACAATTTTCGACTATCTGGTTTTTTTCGTACTGATCTGCTCGGTCGTGATCAGCACCCTGCGCGGCCTGGTAAAGGAAATCCTGTCGTTGGCGAGCTGGGTCGTCGCCTTGGTGGTGGCCAACGCGTATGGTGAAAATCTGGCAAAATTGCTCCCCGATGCGATTCCGGGAAATGTAACGCGCTTAATCGTGGCTTTCCTAGCCCTGTTTATTGGCGTAAGGTTATTAATGATGTTGTTGAGCATGACCGTCGATGCCATGGTCAAGGCCAGCGGCCTGGGGGTGGTGGACCACGGGCTGGGCGTGCTGTTCGGACTGGCGCGCGGCCTGGTGCTGGTGCTGGCGGCGGTGCTGGTGTGTGGCGCTACGGCAATTCCGCAACAGCCTTTCTGGCGCGATGCGATGCTGAGCCCGCTGGCGGAGGCTGCCGCGCGGACGGCAATACCCTATTTGCCGGGGCAGTTCGCCAGCCACTTGAAGTTTTGAATTTGTTTGACAGGACTTGCGCAACCCCTGCAAGTCCCTCTAGTACCGGATTGTTTATTGTTTAGGAGTCCACCATGTGTGGCATAGTCGGCATCGCTTCCCAGAACCCCGCCAATCAGCTCATCTATGATGCCTTGTTGCTTTTGCAGCATCGCGGCCAGGATGCTGCGGGGATCGCAACCAACCACGGCAACGGATTTTTCATGCACAAGGCCAACGGCCTGGTGCGCGACGTCTTCCGTACCCGCAACATGCGTTCCTTGCCGGGCAACTACGGCATCGGCCAGGTGCGTTATCCGACCGCCGGCACCGCCAGCGCGGAAGAGGCGCAACCGTTCTACGTCAATGCGCCGTTCGGCATCATCCTGGCGCACAACGGCAACCTGACCAACGCCGAGCAGCTGAAGATCGAGATGTTCAAGAACGATCGCCGCCATATCAACACCGATTCCGATACCGAAGTATTGCTCAACGTGCTGGCGCACGAGATCCAGCAAGAGACCAGGGGCTATTCGCTCGATCCTGGCGTCTTGTTCAAGGCCGTGGCCAATGTCCACAAGCGGGTGCGCGGTTCTTACGCCGTGGTGGCGCAGATTGCCGGCCACGGTTTGCTGGCGTTCCGCGATCCGTACGGCATCCGGCCGCTGTGCATCGGCCTTAACGAAACCGACAAGGGCACCGAATACGTCATCGCCAGCGAATCGGTTGCGCTGGAAGGTTTGGGTTTCCGTTTCCTGCGCGACGTAACGCCGGGCGAAGCGATCTTCATCGACATCGACGGCCAGATGTACAACCAGCAGTGCGCCGACAATCCGACCCTGAATCCGTGCGCCTTTGAATTCGTGTACCTGGCCCGTCCCGATTCGATCATCGACGGCGCCTCGGTGTACGCCACCCGCCTGAAGATGGGCGAATACCTGGCCGACAAGATCAAGCGCGAATTCCACAGCGGCGATATCGACGTGGTCATGCCGATCCCTGATTCGTCGCGTCCGGCCGCAATCCAGCTGGCGCTCAAGCTGAATATCGAGTATCGCGAAGGTTTCATCAAGAACCGTTACATCGGCCGCACCTTCCTGATGCCGGGACAGGCGATCCGCAAGAAATCGGTACGCCAGAAACTCAATGCGATCGGCTCCGAGTTCAAGGGCAAGACCGTGCTGCTGGTCGACGATTCGATCGTGCGCGGCACCACCAGCCGCGAGATCGTGCAGATGGCGCGCGATTCCGGCGCCAAGCGCGTGATCTTCGCCTCGGCCGCGCCGCCGGTGAAGTTCCCCAACGTCTACGGCATCGACATGCCGACCCGCGGCGAACTGATTGCCTACGGCCGCAGCGATGAAGAAGTGTGCCGCGAAATTACCGCCGATGCGCTGGTGTACCAGGATATCGACGCCCTCAAGCGTTCGATTTCCGACGTCAATCCATTGCTGCGGAATTTCGAAGCGTCCTGTTTCGACGGCAACTACATCACCGGCGATATTTCGCGCGACTACCTCGACCGCATCGAGTTCGCACGCAACAATCCCAAGCCTGAAAGCGAAGACGCGGTACGTTCGCAGCTGAACCTGAGCCTGGCGCAAGTCGACTAGTCTTGTCATTGCGGGACCGCAAGCGCAGGGTGGCCAGGTACTGGTCCATCCTGCGCTTGCCGAAGTTCCCGAATAAGTAGCGATCAAACATGACTCAAAAATACGGTTTCACCACCACCATCCTGCACAGCGACCGCCAGAAAACCATCGAGCACGGCGCGCCGCACAAGCCGATCCACACGTCGGTGACCTGGGGCTATGGCGATGCGCGCCAGCTGGCCGAGGTATTCCAGGGCAAGCAGTCCGGCTACCGTTACGGCCGCCAGGGCAACCCGACCGTGGCGGCGCTGGAGGACAAGGTCACCAAGATGGAAGGCGGCCTGGCGACCATCTGTTTCGCTTCCGGCATGGCAGCGATCGGCGCCGTGATACAAGGCTTGCTGCGCGAAGGCGACCACGTGGTGTCGTCGGCATTTTTGTTCGGCAACACCGCGAGCATGTGGCAGACCTACAGCGGCCAGGGCGGCAAGGTGACCATGGTCGACGCTACCGATGTGGCGCAGGTAGAGATGGCGCTGACGCCGGCTACCCGTGTCGTGTTCGTGGAAACCATCGCCAATCCGCGCACCCAGGTTGCCGACCTCAAGCGCATCGGCGAGCTGTGCCAGGCGCGCGGCATTTTGTTCGTGGTCGACAACACCATGACTTCGCCATACCTGTTCCAGCCCCGGCACGTGGGCGCGGGCCTGGTGATCAATTCGCTGACCAAGTCCATCGGCGGCCATGGCAACGCCCTGGGCGGCGCAGTCACCGACACCGGCCTGTTTGACTGGAGCCGGTTCCCCAATATCCTCGACGTCTACAAGCGCAATCCGCAACCGCAATGGGGGCTGGCGCAGATGCGCGCCAAGAGCCTGCGCGACTTCGGCGCTTCGCTCGGGCCCGAGGCGGCGCATCATATTGCCGTCGGCGCAGAAACCATCGCGTTGCGCATGGAGCGCAGCAGCGCCAGCGCCCTGGCCGTGGCGCAGATGCTGGAAGCCGATCCGCGGGTGGCCGCGGTGTATTACCCGGGCTTGGCGTCGCATCCGCAACACGCGTTGGCGGCGGACCTGTTTCGCTCAAACGGCTATCTGTTCAGTTTCGAGTTGAAGCAGGATATCGACTGTTTCGATTACCTGAACCGGCTCAAGCTGGCGATTTCCGGCACGCACCTGGGCGACAACCGGACCCTGGTGATCGCCGTCGCGCATACGATTTTCTATGAGATGGGCGCTGAGCGCCGCGCCGCCATGGGCATCGGCGAATCGCTGATCCGGGTGTCGGTCGGCATCGAAGATACCGCCGACCTGGTGGAAGACTTCCGGCAGGCGCTGCAAGCGTAGCCTGGCATGGCTATAAGGCGGGGCGGGCACGTCGCGTGTCCACCCGCCTGCATTTCAGATGGTGTCGCGATCCAGCCATTTCGGCACGAGATGCGGAACAAACGACTTGAACCGTTGCAGCAGCTCTTCGCCTTGTGCCGCCGCTATCAGGATTTCCGCCTGTTCGCCTTTCAGGAAGCGCTGCGACACCATGTGCTGGATGAACTGCAGCAAGCCATCATAAAAGCCGTCGACGTTCAGCAGCCCGATCGGTTTCTGGTGAAAGCCCAGCTGGGCCCAGGTAAACACTTCAAACAATTCTTCCAGCGTGCCGACGCCGCCAGGCATGGCGATAAAGCCGTCCGACAAATCCGCCATCATCGCCTTGCGTTCATGCATGTCCTTGACGATATGCAGTTGCGTCAAGCCTTTGTGGCCCAGCTCCTTTTGCAGCAAGGCTTGGGGAATCACGCCGGTGGCCTGGCCGCCGAGGCGCAGCACTTCATCGGCAATGATGCCCATCAGGCCGACGTTGCCGCCGCCGTATACCAGGGCGATGCCTTGCTTGACCATGGCTTGCGCCAAGCCGCGCGCCGCGTCCGCATAAACCGGCGTGGCGCCTGGGGAAGAGCCGCAATAAACGCAGAGGGATTTGATTTCTTGCATGGTTAGAGAATATGGAAGGTGATGTGACTGCAGCGGCAGGGCGCCGCTGCATCGGTCAGGCGTTGGTTTGCAGGTATTTTGTCTTCAGCTGCTCGAAGTGCAGCAGGGTTTCGCCGCGCAGGTACGGATGCATGAGCGAGAGAACCTGGTAACAGCCGCTTGCCAGCGCATGCTCGACCACTGCCTGTTCGGTGTACTGGCGCGGATTCAGGACATACTGGTAAGACAGCCAGTAGCTGGCTACCACCACCATGTTCGACGACAGGGCGTCGATCTCGGCCGGGCTGGCCTGCAGCGTCTGGTCTTCGTGCAGGCCCTGGCACAGTTCCTTGACCACGGCGATCTTGTGGCCGAAGATTTCCTTGAAATGGAGTTCCAGGGTGCGGTTGCGCGACAACAGGTCGTTGAGGTCGCGATAGAAAAAACGATAACGCCAGATCAGCTGGAACATGTGGTGCAGGTAATGCCAGACGTCGTGCATGGTAGGCCGCTGCCCCTGCGTCATGGCAAGCATGCGGCTGATTTCTTCTTCGAAGGTGACGAAGATCGAATTGACGATATCGTCCTTGTTCCGGAAATGGTAATACAGGTTGCCCGGCGAGATCTTCATCTCGTCGGCGATGATGGTGGTGGTGATGTTGGGTTCGCCGAACTCGTTGAAGAGCCGTAACGACAGGTCCATGATTTTTTCGCGGGTGCGACGCGGCGCTTTTTGCTCCATGACTTTATTTTCTTTCTGATATCCATTGCGCAATACTGTTTTACCAATTGGCAAACATGTTCAGTAAAGATTGTATATTGCTTCGCGCCTATCGTCGCAAATGTATTGCTGAAATGATAGTAACCACCGTGGCAAGATCGTCGCCATGGAGAGGCGTCCATCCTGCTGCTGTTATAAAATGGAGGGCCCGGCTACGCCCGGCGTCAACCGCAGCAACGCTTCACATCTTAAAAGGTCAGCATGTCAGAGTCTCCTCCGCAACGTCCCGATACTCCCTGCGTGGCGGTTTGTTCCACCACTTTCGACGATGTCTGCCGCGGTTGCGGCCGTACCGTCAACGAAGTGGCGCACTGGGTCTTCATGACCGAGGAAGAGAAAACCAGGGTCTGGGAGCGGATCACCGCCGAAGGTTATCCGCGCCGGCAAGGATGACGGCAATCGGCGGCCGATGACGAGAACCGGGCACCTTGCGGGTAGCAATGCTGCACAGATACGGAAGCCTGCATAGCCCGCAACCCAGTCGCTTGGATTGTGTTGTTTTTGATCGTCAAAGCGACTGCAATTTATTAGAATTGACCAGTTTTGGGCCGTATCCTGTGTATTTTAATGCTAAAACATACTGTAACTTACTGTATATTCCGGCGTAAAAAACACCATGGCATGAGACATTGGAGGCAATGGTTAAAGATCATGTTACTGCGGATCATGTTACTGCGTGATTGAGTAAGTTTCCTTGTTTTAAATACTTTATAATGCCGCCCAAAATGCAGGAATTGCCGTCGGTTCAACTCCCTAGATTGCTGGCCGAAAATAGAATCGATTGGATGGGTGTTGGAGAATGGTGAGATGAGACTCGGGGGAGTCAGGTTTTCAATTGTGTCTGACGCGGCGTGGGCGCCCGGCCTGGATACGGCTGCCGCATGGCAGGCGTGGGCCGAAAAGCCGTATGCCATCAAAGGCAATGGCGAGGCGGCCGTTTCCGCCATGCCCGCGATGTTGCGCCGGCGTGCCGGCGCCATGGGAAAAATGGCGCTGGAAGCAGCCTATCGCTGCCTCGACGGCAGGAGCGGCGTGCCGACCGTGTTTTGCTCCCGCCACGGCGAGTGCACGCGCTCGGTAGAACTGCTGGAGGACTTGGCCCAAGGCCAGCCCCTGTCTCCCACTTCTTTCAGTTTGTCGGTCCACAACGCCGCCGCCGGCCTGTTTTCGATCGCGCGCCAGGACCAGGCCAGCCATGCCGCCTTGGCGGGCGGGCATAGCGGCGTAGAACATGCGGTGATTGAAGCCTGCGGCTTGCTTGCGGATGGCGCTGCCGAGGTGCTGCTGGTGGTGTATGACGGCGTGTTGCCGGATGTGTTTCACGAATTTGAGGATTGCCAGGAGCAGCCGTTTGCCTGGGCCTGGCTGATGCAGGCGGAAAGTGCCGAGTCCGGCAACGGCATTTCACTGTCGTGGAGCGGCGCTGGCAGCGATGAAACGCATGCCGTGCAGCCGGCGCCAGGCAGTGGCCGGCAGCCGGCCGGCCTGGATGTGCTGGCTTTTTATTTGCGCAGGGACCGCGAACTGGTCCGGATGGCCGACGCGCGCCGCTGGCGTTGGGGGCGCCTTGCTTAAGCGTGTCAACCGCTGTGTCAACCGCTACTGGCGCGTGCTGGCGACCGGTTTCAGCTTCGTGCTGTTCGCTGTCGGCGGTTTGCTGTTGCGTGTCCTGGTGTTTCCTGTATTGAATTTGTTGATATGGGAAAGGCAACGACGGGTGCTGATGGCGCGTCGTGTGATCCGCCTGGCGTTTCGCGCTTTTGTCGGATGCATGCGCGGGCTGGGCGTGCTGAAATACGATATCAGCGGGCTGGAGCGGCTGGACCGGCAAGGTTTGCTGATCCTGGCAAATCATCCGACCCTGATCGATACGGTGTTTCTGATGGCCTTCGTCAAGCGCGCCGACTGCATTGTCAAAGGGCGGCTCTGGGACAACCCGTTTACCCGCGGGCCGGTGAGCGCCGCCGGCTACATCAGCAACGATTACGGCGACGGACTGGTCGAGGATTGCATTAGCTCCTTGCAGCGCGGCAGCAACCTGATCATTTTTCCAGAGGGCACTCGCACCGCCGGCGACGGTCAGATCAATTTAAAGCGCGGCGCAGCCAACATTGCGGTGCGCAGCCTGTCGAACGTGACGCCGGTGGTGATCCGCTGCCTGCCGCCGACCTTGGGCAAGGGCGTCAAATGGTGGCAAGTGCCGCCGATTGCCGCCCACTTCAGCATTGAAGTAAAAGAAGATATAGATGTCCATGGGTTTCTCGCAAAAGCCGGTAGCGAAGGGTTGGCAGCCAGGCATCTGACCGCCTACCTGCAAGATTATTTTAGGAAAGAAAGCCAGGGTTATGCAGCAGCTTGAAGAAGAAGTGAAGCAGGTCATCATCGATGTCCTGCAGTTGGAAGACATAACGCCGGCCGACATCGTCAGCGATGCGCCGTTGTTTGTCGACGGCCTCGGCCTGGATTCGATCGATGCGCTGGAACTGGGGGTGGCGATCCAGAAGCGCTACGGCATTTCATTGTCGGCGGATTCGGCCGAGACGCGCAATCACTTTGCCTCGGTACGCACGTTGGCTGCAATGATTGCCAGCAATAGAAAGAAGTGACGGTGTGACATGATATTGACCAATTCGATGAGCAAGGAAGAAATCTACCTGTGGCTGGTAAACGTGCTGCATGAAATGTTCGAGATCGACAAGGACCAGGTGACGCCCCAGGCCAACCTGTATACCGACCTGGATATCGACAGCATCGACGCGGTGGACCTGGTGGTCAAGCTCAAGCAGCTGACCGGCAAGCGCTTGCAGCCGGACGTATTCAAGGCGGTGCGCACGGTGCAGGACGTGGTCGAGGCGCTGGCTGCCTTGCTGGCCGAGGAAGAAAAGTAAGGCGCTCAAGGATCCCGTGCAGAATATCAAGCGCCATTTGCCTACCGTAGCGAGCTTGCTGGTCACTTTGCTCTATCCGCTCGCGATCTGGCTCGGACACGGGCGCGTCGAACCGCGCCTGCTGGCTTTGCTGCTGGTGCTGGCCGCGGCCAGCCGGCTGCCGGCGCTGAAGCTGAACCGCAGCAGCCGCTGGTGGCTGGCGGGCGCCTTGCTGCTGGCGGCGCTGGCGATATGGAACAACGCCTTGCTGCCGTTGAAGCTGTATCCGGTGCTGGTCAACCTCGGCATGCTGGCAGTGTTTGGCTACAGCCTGCATGCGCCGCCATCGGTGATCGAGCGCATGGCGCGCCTGAGCGACCCGGCATTGCCTGCCTATGCGGTCGCCTACACGCGCCGGGTGACCCAGGTATGGTGCGGTTTTTTTGTCATCAACGGCACGCTGGCCATGGTGACAGCGGTCTGGGCTTCCGCCGCGGTCTGGTCGCTGTATAACGGCGTGCTGGCTTACGTATTGATGGGCTGCCTGTTTGCCGGCGAATACCTGGTGCGGATCGTCGTCAGGCGCCGCCACCGCCGCCTGGAACGGCAGCCGGATGGACCACATGCCTGATTCCCCCAATCTGCTGACATTGTTGAGCGAGCTGCCCGAGCAGCGGCAGCAGCGGCCGTTTGCATGGCGCGACGGCAAGCCGCTGAGCCATGCCTGGCTGGCTGCCCAGGTCGCTGCCTGGCGGCGTCTGCTGTCGGCGCACGCGGGGTCGCGTTTCGCCTTGTACTCCAGCGATGCCGCCGCCTTCGCCTGTATCCTGCTGGGCGCCTGGCAAGTCGGCAAGACAGTCTACCTGCCAGGCGATGTGCTGCCGGCTACCTGCGCCAGCCTGGGCACGCTGGTCGACGGTTACCTGGGCGATTTCCCGCCGCAATGTGCGCCGTTGACCGATGCAGCGTTGACCGCTGCCGAGGCCGGCGGCGCCAGGCCGGCATTCCAGGCCCTGCAGCCGGATTTTCCCGGACTGGTGATTTATACCTCCGGCAGCACCGGCGAGCCGCAGGCAGTCCCGAAATTCCTGTCGCAGCTGGCTGCCGAAGTAGCGACCCTGGAGCTCTTGTTCGGCGGCCGGATGGGCAACGCCGATGTCGTTGCGACGGTTTCGCACCAGCATATCTACGGCTTGCTGTTCAAGGTGCTGTGGCCTTTGGCTGCCGGTCGCGCGATGCATGCGCGGCAGCTTGACTACCTGGAAGAATTCCAGCCGCAGCCTGGCGCCAAGCCGGTTGTCCTGGTCTCCAGTCCCGCCCACCTGAAGCGTTTGCCGGCCGCATTTTCTGCGGGGCAGGCCGCGGCAATATGCACCATATTTTCATCCGGCGGCCCATTGCCGCCCGAAGTGGCGGCTGCCGCCGGGCACGCGCTCGGCTCGGTCCCGGTCGAGGTCTACGGCAGTTCCGAAACCGGCGGCGTGGCCTGGCGCCAGCGTCGCGCCGGCACGGACGACAGCTGGCAAGTGATGCCGGCAGTCGCCTGGCGCGTCGCCGCCGACGATGTGCTTGAAATTCGTTCGCCCCATTTGCCGGATGCCGGCTGGCATGCGCTGGCTGACCAGGTGCAGGCGGTCGACCGGCAGCATTTTCGTTTGAAGGGGCGCGTCGATCGTATCGTCAAGGTCGAGGAAAAACGCATTTCCCTGGATGCGCTGGAGCGGCAACTGACGACAATGGCGCAGGTGGCGGATGCGCGCGTGCTGCTGGTGGACCAGCCGGAATCGCAGCAGCGGCAGCGGATTGCCGCCTTCGTGGTGCTGTCGGCAGCCGGCGCGGATATACTCGCGGCGCAAGGCAAGCTGGCCTTGAACCGCCTGCTGCGCGATGGCATGGCGCATGCGGTGGAAGCGATTGCGCTGCCGCGCAGCTGGCGTTACCTGGATGCGATGCCGGTTAACGCGCAAGGCAAGACTACCCGCGCCGACCTGCTGGCGCTGCTGCAGCCGCAAGCCGGCGCCGACCTGGCCGAAGCGCCGCGCAAGCCTGCCGAGCGCTTGCTGGAGCAAGAACCCCATCGCGTGCTGATGGAGCTGACGGTGCCGGCAGACCTCTTGTATTTCAACGGCCACTTCGAGGGCGCGCCGATCTTGCCTGGCGTGGTGCAGCTCGACTGGGCGATCAGCTATGGCCGTCGCTACTTCGTTCTGGCGCCGCAATTCCTCGGCATGCTCGGCTTGAAATTCCAGCGCGTGATTACGCCGGGCATGGTGGTGCAGCTGGAGTTGCTGCACGATACGCAAAAGGGCAGCCTGGCTTTTCGCATGTTCTCGGCGGCGGGACAGCACGCCAGCGGCCGCGTCACTTTTGGAGCAGGCCATGCCGCAAGCTGAACAGTTCAAGCCGTGCGCGGTGATCCCGGTCTATGACCACGAGCATGCCATCGGCACGGTGCTGGCAGCAGTGCTGGCGCACCAGCTGCCTTGCGTGCTGGTCGACGATGCCAGCTCGGCTCCGTGCGCGGCAGTGCTGGATGAACTGGCAAGGGCTAATCCTGGAACGGTCACCTTGCTGCGCCACAGCGTCAACCGCGGCAAGGGCGGCGCCGTGCTGACCGGCGTCCGGCATGCTGCCGCGGCTGGTTTCACCCACGCATTGCAGATCGACGCCGACGGCCAGCATTGCACCGGCGATATTCCCAGTTTCCTGCAGCAAGCCGCGGCCCAGCCGCGCAGCGTGATTGCCGGCTGCCCGCAATATGACGAAAGCGTGCCGCCGGTGCGCTTGTATGCGCGCTACCTGACGCATGTCTGGGTCTGGATCAACACCTTGTCGCTGGATATCAAGGATTCGATGTGCGGATTCCGGATCTATCCCTTGCCGTCCCTGGTGCGCCTGATACAACGCAGGAAACTGGGCGAGCGCATGGATTTCGATACCGAAGTGCTGGTGCGCCTTTATTGGGACGGCGTATCCGTCGTCAACCTGCCGACCCGGGTCACCTATCCGCTGGATGGCGTTTCGCATTTCCGGATGGGCCTCGACAACCTGCTGATCTCGCGTCTCCATGCCACCTTGTTTTTCGGCATGCTGTTGCGTGCGCCGCGCTTGCTGGGCCGGCGCCTGCGGCTGGCACGGAGGCAAGCTTGAGCGCCGGCCAGCGCCATTGGGCGCAGATCAACGAAGCCGGCTTTGTGGGCGGCATGCGTCTGCTGTTCGGGATATACCGGTTTGCCGGCCGCTGGCCGTTCCGCTTCGCCCTGTATCCGGTGCTGGGCTGGTACCTGCTGAGCAAGCCGGCCGCGCGGCGCGCGTCGATGGCGTATCTGCGGCGGCTGTGCGCTTTCGATCCGGCGCTGGCCCGCCTTAACCGGATCCGGCCGGACTGGCGCGGCGTGTTCCGGCATTTCGCCGCCTTTGCCGAAAACATCCTGGACAAGATGCTGCTGTGGGGCGGCCTGTTCAAGACCGCGAACGTGGTGTCGTTCGGGCGCGAGCAGATGCTGGAAAACGTCCAGGCGCAGCGCGGCGGCTTGCTCATTTGCGCGCACCTGGGCAATCTTGAACTGTGCCGGGTGCTGTCGCGCCGGCACCATGAGTTGCGGATTACGGTGCTGGTGCATACCAAGCACGCCCAGGCGTTTAACCGGCTGCTGGCGAAACTCGATCCGGACAGCCAGCTGAACCTGATGCAGGTCACTGAAATGACGCCCGCTACCGCGATGCTGCTGGCTGAAAAGGTCGGGCGCGGCGAATTTGTCGCGATCGCCGGCGACCGCATTCCGGTGTCGCCCGTGCCGCGCGTAGCGCAAGCCCCGTTCCTGGGTGAAACCGCCGCCTTCCCGATCGGCCCCTATGTGCTGGCAAGCTTGCTGCAGTGTCCGGTCTACCTGCTGTTCTCAATGACCAAGAACGGTCATTCCGAATGTCATTTCGAACTGTTTCGAGAGTCGATCCATTTGCCGCGCAAAAGCCGCGATCAAGTCCTGCATGAACTGGCCGCAGCCTATGCGGCAAGGCTGGAGTTCTTTTGCCTGAAGGCTCCGCTGCAATGGTTCAATTTTTACGATTTCTGGCATTTAACCGGGTACAAAGATGCTTCTCGCTGAACTGAAAAACCTGTCCTCGGCAACGCCGGGCGCGCCGCCGCAACGCACGGTCTGTTTTGACCACGGCCGGCTGACGATCGAAGACATCGTCGACATCGCATCGGGAGCGGCGCAGGCCAGCCTGTCCGAAGCGCCGGCTTTCCGCGCGGCGATCGCGCGCGGCGCCGATTTCCTGGACCGCCTGCTGCGCGAAGACGGCACCATTTATGGCGTGACGACCGGCTACGGCGATTCGTGCACCGTCAACGTCCCGGCCGAACTGATCGCTGAATTGCCGCATCATTTGTATACCTACCACGGCTGCGGCCTGGGCGAACTGTTCAGCCCGGCGCAGACGCGGGCCATCATGGCGGCGCGCCTGGCGTCGCTCAGCAAAGGCTATTCCGGCGTCAGCGTCGGCCTGCTGGAACAGATTGCCCGCCTGCTCAAGGAAGACCTGCTGCCCTTGATCCCGTCCGAAGGATCGGTCGGCGCCAGCGGCGACCTGACGCCGCTGTCCTACCTGGCCGCCGTGCTCTGCGGTGAACGGGAAGTCTGGCGCGACGGCGTCGCGGTCAGCGCCGCCGAGGCCCTGGCAAGCGCCGGCATCGCGCCGCTGCGCCTGCGGCCGAAAGAGGGCCTGGCGATCATGAACGGCACCGCGGTGATGACGGCCCTGGCGTGCCTGGCTTACGAACGGGCGCAGTACCTGGTGCGCATCGCCACCCGCATCACGGCCATGGCCAGTTTCGCCCTGGACGGCAACGCCCATCATTTCGATGCCGAATTGTTTGCGGTCAAGCCGCATGCCGGCCAGCAGCAGGTGGCGGCATGGCTGCGCCAGGACTTGCCGGTGACCGACGCGCCGCGCAACCAGCAGCGTCTGCAGGATCGCTATTCGATCCGCTGCGCGCCGCATGTCATCGGCGTGCTGGCCGATGCTTTGCCATGGATGCGCGCGTCGATTGAAAACGAACTGAACAGCGCCAACGACAATCCGATCATCGATGCTGAAAACGAGCGGGTGCTGCACGGCGGCCATTTCTACGGCGGCCACATCGCATTCGCCATGGACAGCATGAAAAACGCGGTCGCCAACGTCGCCGACCTGCTCGACCGGCAGATGGCGTTGCTGGTCGACAGCCGCTATAACCACGGCCTGCCTGCCAACCTGTCAGGCGCCGAGGGCGCGCGCGCCAGCATCAACCACGGCCTGAAGGCGTTGCAGATCAGCGCCTCGGCCTGGACTGCCGAAGCGCTCAAGCAAACCATGCCGGCCTCGGTGTTTTCACGCTCCACCGAGTGCCACAACCAGGATAAGGTCAGCATGGGCACGATCGCCGCCCGCGACTGCCTGCGCGTGCTGCAATTGACCGAGCAGGTGGTGGCGGCATTGCTGGTCAGCGTGCGGCAAGGCGTCTGGCTGCGCTGCCGGCTCGATGGCGGCGCGCAGCCGCAGCACAACCTGCAGCAGATGATGGAACTGCTTGGGGCCGATATTGCCGTGATACAGGAAGACCGCATGCTGGAACCCGATTTGCGCCGTCTGCTGGAGCGCATACGCCTCCAGCACTGGGCTTTGTACGAGTAAGAGCATGGCAAACCCGCATAAACACCGCTGGTCGGCGGAGCTGGAACTGCAAGTGCAATTCTATGATCTCGATCCGATGCAGATCGTCTGGCACGGCAATTACGTCCGATATTTGGAAGTGGCGCGCTGCGCGCTGCTGGACCAGCTGGACTACAACTATCCGCAGATGCAAGCGTCCGGGTATACCTGGCCGATCATCGACCTGCACCTGCGCTACGCCCATCCTGCGACTTTCGGGCAACGCATCAAGGTGCGCGCCAGCATCATCGAATGGGAAAACCGGCTCCGGATCGCCTACGTGATTACCGACAGCGCCAGCGGCCGGCGCCTCAGCCGCGGCACCACCACGCAAGTGGCGGTGGAGATGGCGAGCGGTGAAATGTGCTTTGCATCGCCTCCCGTGCTATTTCAAAAATTAGGAATCGAACAGATATGAAACGAAGCCTCACTGTTGTTCTTGGCGCCGTCCTTTTGACTTGTACCGCATGGCCGGCATTCGCCGCCGCGCCGGTGGAAAAGATCCAGGCAATGCTGGTGCGGCCGCCGGTCCTGTGCGGCCGCTTCGACCAGAGCAAGCAGCTGGTCGGCATCAAGAAACCGTTGTTGTCCAACGGCCGTTTTTGCGTGGTCAACGGCAAGGGCGTCCTGTGGCGTACCTTGCAGCCGTTCCCCAATACGCTGCGCCTGAAGCGTGACGAGATCGTGCAGATGCAGGGCGGCCGGGTTGCGATGCGCATGGACGCCAAGCAGGAGCCGGTGGTGAGGATGATCAACAGCGTGCTGTTCTCGTTGCTGGCGGGCGATCTCAGCCAGCTGGAAACCCTGTTTGAGCTGGATGGCAGCGTGCAGGGCAACAGCTGGAAGGTCGCGCTGAAGGCGCGCGAGCCGGCGCTGGCCAAGGCGATCGGCACGCTGGCCTTGACTGGCGGCGCTTATGTCAAGACTGTGAGCATCGACGAAGCCAGCGGCGATCGTACCGAAATCAGTTTTTCCGCGCTGCAGAGCGGCAGCGGCGCCATGAGCGCTGAAGAAGGGGCGGCATTTGAGTAATCCCGGCCATGGCGGCAGCGCCGGCTGGGCCAGGCGCGCGGCGCTGGCATGGGCGCTGGCGGTGGCCTTGCTGCTGGCGCATGGCGGCTACCTGTGGCTGGTCAAGGGCGTGGTGCCGGATACCGACATCATGGCCTTGTTGCCGGTGGAGCAGCGCGACCCGGTGCTGCAGCAGGCGTTCACCCACATGGTCGATGCTGCCCAGCAACGGCTGATCGTGCTGGTGGGCGCCGACGACTGGGAACATGCCCGCGCCGCCGCCGATGCCTATGGCGCGGTGCTGGCCAGGCAGCCGGCGTTGCTGCAGAGCGGGGTCCAGCTGTCGGCGCAGAACCAGCAAGACTGGCTGGCGCCGTCGCAGCAGATGCGGCTCAGCCTGCTGACGCCGGCGCAGCAGGAAGCGCTGCGCCGGCAGCCGTCCAAGTATTGGGTCGACACCGCCTTGCAGCAACTGTACAGCCCATTCTCCGGCCCCAAGCTGGGCGCCTGGCAAGACGATCCCTTCGGCTTGTTTACCGGCTGGGTGCAGGCGCGCGCGCAGGAAACGCCGGTGCGTCCGCGCGACGGCTACCTGTTCGTGGAAGACAAGGGGCGTCCTTACATCGTGCTGCTGATGAACTTGCGGCAGCCGGCATTCTCGATGGCGACCCAGCAGGCGTTATTGCCGCTGCTGGAACAGGCCGGCGCCGCCGCCCGCAAGGCCGTGCCTGCGGTCGAACTGGTCAGCGCCGGGGTGGTGTTGCATGCCGGCGCCGGCAGCGCCCAGGCCAGCCGGGAAATGTCGACCATTGGCATCGGTTCGCTGCTCGGCGTCATCCTGCTGATGTGGCTGACCTTCCGTTCATTGCGGCCGATTTTGCTGATCATGCTGTCGATAGGCATCGGCTGCCTGGCGTCGTTTTCCCTGTGCTGGATGATTTTCGGACAAGTGCATTTGCTGACCCTGGTGTTCGGCGCCAGCCTGATCGGCGTGGCCCAGGATTACGGGATTTATTTCCTGTGCAGCCGAGTCGCCGCCGGCCAGTCGCTAGGGTCGTGGCAGTTGCTGCGGCGCCTGATGCCAGGCTTGATGCTGACCTTGGCCGCGGCGGTGATCGGTTATGTCGGCCTGGCGCTGACGCCGTTTCCAGGCTTGCGGCAGATGGCCGTGTTCTCGGTGCTGGGCCTGCTGTTTGCCTGGCTGACGGTGGTTTTCTGGTTCCCGTCCCTAGTAACCGCGCATACCTTGCAGAGTTCCGCCTTTGCCGGCTGGTTCGGCCAGACCCGGCGCCATTGGCCGTTGCTGGGCTTGAATCGCGGGTCAGCGCTGGCGGTGCTGCTGTTCGGCATTTTTGCCGTGGCCGGCATGATGCGCCTGACGGTGAACGACGACATCCGCTCCCTGCAGACGCCGCCAAAAGCGCTGCTGGCAGACCAGATCAAACTGGGCAAACTGCTCGATGCGCCTACGCCGGTGCAGTTCTACCTGGTGCGCGGCGCCAGTGCGGAACAGGTATTGCAGCGCGAGGAAAGATTGAAGCAGCGCCTGGAACCCTTGATTGCGAAGCATGTCATCAGCGGCTACCAGGCAATGTCCAACTGGATACCTTCGATACAGGAACAAGCGGCGAACCGGGCCCTGGTTGCGCAAACCCTGCTTGCTGCCGACGGTCCCTTGAAGGCATTGGCCGCGCAGCTGGGCGAAGACGGCAGCTGGGTAGCGCAAATGCGCGATCGAGCGCTGAGCGCGGCGGCAAGCGCCAACGGCGGCCGCGGCCTGACGCCGGCTGAGTTCCTGAAGAGCGCGGCCAGCGAGCCTTCGCGCCATCTTTGGCTGGGAGAAGTAGAAGGCGCGCAAGGCCGCGTCTACGCCAGCATAGTGGCGCTGCGCGGGCTGGACAACTACGGCGATTTACCGCTCCTGAAACAGGCCGCCGGGCAGCTGGAGGGCGTGTCGTGGGTCGACAAGGTGAGTGAAATCTCTTCGGTCCTGGGTCACTACCGGCAATATATGGGATGGGTGCTGCTAGGTGCGTATGCGGCGATTTTCCTGCTGCTGTTTGTCCGCTATCGCAGCGCTGCCTGGCGCGTGCTGGCGCCGCCGGCGGTTGCCAGCATCGCAACCCTGGCCACGCTTGGCTTGCTGGGACAGCCCTTGCAATTATTCCATGTACTGGCGCTGATGCTGATCCTCGGCCTGGGCGTCGACTACGGCATTTTCTTGCAGGAACAAAGCATGCAGCGCGAACGCTTCGCCTGGCTCACGGTCGGCCTGTCGGCCGCCAGCGCCTTGCTGTCGTTCGGCTTGCTGGCCTTGTCGGCGACGCCGCCGCTGCATGCGTTCGGATTCACGATGCTGATCGGCATCGCGGTCGTTTGGCTGATCGCCCCTTGTTTTAGCCAGGATTCACAACAGGAAATAGAAAATGCAGACAAGAATTGAGCAATGCGATGTCCTGGTGATCGGCGCCGGCCCGGCAGGTTCAGTGGCGGCGGCCTTGCTGCTCAAGCAAGGGCGGCAGGTGCTGGTGCTGGAGCGGGAACAGTTCCCGCGTTTCAGCATAGGCGAGAGCCTGCTGCCGCAAAGCATGGAATACCTGCAACAGGCGGGCATGCTGCAAGCCGTGGTGGAAGCGGGATTCCAGTACAAGAACGGCGCCGCGTTCGTGCGCGGAGACCGCTATACCGATTTCGACTTCCGCGACAAGCACTCGGCAGGCTGGGGCACCACCTACCAGGTGCAGCGCGCCCAGTTTGACCAGGTGCTGGCCGACGAAGCCGAACGCCAGGGCGCGCAGGTGCGTTACCGGCACACGGTCACGGCGTTTGACGGCGCTGCCGAAAGGCCGCGCGTCACTGTGCGCGATGCGGGCGGTTCGGAATATATTGTGGAAGCAGGTTTTGTGCTGGACGCCAGCGGTTTCGGCCGGGTGCTGTCGCGCTTGCTGCAGCTGGAGTCGCCATCGAATTTCCCGGTGCGCGGCGCGATTTTCACCCACATCGAAGATGGCATCGCCGTGCCTGGTTTCGACCGCAACAAGATCCGCATCACGGTGCATCCCGAACATTGCGATGTCTGGTACTGGCTGATTCCTTTTGCCGGTGGCCGTTGCTCCATCGGCGTGGTGGCGGAAACCGCGTTCCTGGAACAATTCAAAGGCAGCGAGACCGAACGCCTGCAGGCGCTGGTGATGCAGGATCCGGCATCGCGCGCCTTGCTGGAGAACGCCGCCTGGGATACGCCGGCACGCCAGATCGTGGGTTATTCTTCCAACGTCAGGTCCTTGTGGGGCAAGGGTTATGCCTTGCTCGGCAACGCCGGGGAATTCCTGGACCCGGTGTTTTCGTCCGGCGTCACGATCGCGCTGAAGTCGGCCAGCCTGGCTGCCGCCGCCCTGCAGCGCCAGTTCGCAGGAGAAACGGTCGACTGGGAAAGCGAATATGCGATACCGTTGAAAAAAGGCGTCGATACTTTCCGTACCTTTGTCGACTCCTGGTATTCGGGCGGTTTCCAAAAAGTCATTTTTTATGAAAAACAACAGCCGGAAGTGCGCCGCATGATTGCCGCCATCCTGGCCGGTTATGCCTGGGACGACAGCAATCCGTATGCAAAGGAAAGCAAGCGGCGCCTGAAGGCTCTGGAGGAAATATGCAGTTGAACCCGGCATGCCGCGGCGGCTGGCTGCGTTTGGCTTTGTCGGCTTGCCTGCTGGCGCTTGCCGCCTGTACAACCGCGCCGGCATCGCAAGCGCCGGCGCGGCTGGGGCTGAAGCTGGCGCCGGCGTCCCTGGGGGCGAATATCAGCTTGCAGCAGCATTTGACGGTAGAGCGCCATGGCCGCGTCGACCAGCTTGACGCCGCGCTGGAAGTCGACCCGCAGCAGTTCAGCATGGTTGGACTGGTGCTTGGCCAGCGCGTGCTGAGCATGAATTATGATGGCAAGACGTTGCAGTCCTGGCGCCATCCCATGCTGCCATCCCAGGTACGGGTGGAGGATGTGATGGAAGATACGCAATTGACGTTGTGGCCGCTGGCGGCGATCCGCGAGGCGTTGCCGGCGGGCTGGCAGATCGAACAGCAAGGATTGCGGCGTACGCTGTCGCTGCAGGGAGAACCGGTCATGGTGATCGATTACAGCGCGCCGACGCCATGGGACGGTAAAGTGGAATTGAATAACCTGCGCTATCACTACCGCCTGACGATCGAGTCGGTCAGCGATGCTGCTGCTCCTGCTGCTTCTTTGCCAACTGCAACGCCATAAACATGTTTTATCTTAATCAACTCGGCATGGTGTGTCCGCTTGGCGAAAGCCACGCGGAGATCAGCCGCCGCCTGTTCGCCGGCGACAGCGGCGTCGCCATGACCAGCCGCTATTCGCCGGGCCGGGAGCTGGCGCTGGGCTGCGTCGAGAGCGCGCTGCCCGACCTCAGCGCGTTGCCGCCGGGCCAGCGCAGCCGCAACAACCAGCTTGCCTTGGCGGCGCTGGCGCAGATCCGGCCGCAAGTCGATGCCGCCATCCGGCAATTTGGCGCGGATCGGGTAGCGATTGTGCTTGGCACCAGTACATCCGGGATCGCGCAGAGCGAAGCGGCGTTTCGCTATCGTTTGCAACATGCAGGATTCCCCGCCGATTTTGCTTACGAGCAGCAAGAAATGGCATCGCCGGCCGCTACCCTGGCGTCGGTGCTGGGCGTGACCGGGCCCGCTTACGTGCATTCCAGCGCCTGCGCATCGAGCAGCAAGGCGATGGCTAGCGCCGCCCGCCTGATCGGGATGGGACTGTGCGACGCGGTGCTGACCGGCGGCGTCGATTCGCTGTGCGCATTTACCGTGGCCGGCTTCGGCGCCCTGGAATCGGTCAGTGCAACGCGCTGCAACCCGTTCAGCGCCAATCGCAACGGCATCAATATCGGCGAGGGCGCGGCCCTGTTTTTAATGAGCAAGGCAGAGGCCGCCGTGAGCCTGCGCGGCTGGGGCGAATCTTCCGACGGGTATCATATTTCTGCGCCGGATCCGTCCGGCGCCGGCGCCCGCGGCGCGATCGAACAAGCCCTGGCGCGCGCCGGCGTGAGCCCGCGGCAAATCGATTACATCAACCTGCATGGCACAGCCACCATGCAGAACGATGCCATGGAAGGGCGCGTGATCGCCGCAATGTTTGCCGACCACGTGGCGCTCAGTTCGACCAAGCCGTTTACCGGGCACGCGCTGGGGGCTGCCGGTGCGGTGGAGGCGGGTTTATGCTGGCTGGCGATGCAGGATAACAATCCGCAGGGCGAGCTGCCGCCGCATTTGTGGGACGGCGCCGGCGATCCCGGCCTGCCGCAGCTGAACCTGCAGCCGGTCGGCGCGCGCCTCGGACATCCGTTGCGTTGGGCCTTGAGTAACTCTTTCGCATTTGGCGGCGCCAATGCAAGTTTGCTGCTGGGGCGTGAATGATGGATCAGCCGAGCGCGATGGAGTCTCAGGATATCCGCCGGTTTTTACCGCATTCCGGCGCCATGGTGCTGCTGGACCGGTTGCTGGAAGCCGGGACGGAAGATTTGCTGGCGGAGGTGACGATCCGTCCGGACAGCCTATTTTGCGACGGGCAGGGCGTGCCGGCCTGGGTCGGCGTCGAATATATGGCGCAGGCGATTGCCGCCTATGCCGGGCATGCCGCACAGCTGCGCGGCGAAGCGGTCAAAATCGGCTTCTTGCTGGGTACGCGGCGCTATGAAGCGGGCTGCCCCGGTTTTGCCGTCGGCAGCGTGCTGCAAGTCCATGTGCAAAGGCTGCTGCAGGCCGACAATGGGATAGGATCGTTCGAATGCCGCATCCATGCCGCCGGGCAGCAGCTGGCCAGCGCTACCATTACCGTGTTCCAGCCGGCTGACGCGGCTGTTTTTCTTGAGGGAAGTACTGAATGATGTTGGAAACAAGCGTGGAATCGAACCAGGCAGCGCCGGCTGCCCGCCCGGACCAGAGCGTGCTGGTCACAGGCTCCAGCCGCGGCATCGGCAAGGCGATTGCATTGCGGCTGGCGCGCGAGGGCTACGATATCGTCTTGCATTGCCACCAGCAGCGTGCGGCAGCCGATGCCGTTGCGCAGGCGGTGCGGGAGCTGGGCGTGCAAGCGCGCGTCCTGCAATTCGACATAGGCGACCGCCAGGCCAGCGCCGCCGCCTTGCTGGCGGATGTCGAGCAGCACGGCTGTTATTACGGCGTGGTATGCAACGCCGGGGTGGCGCGCGACAATGCGTTTCCTGCCATGCCGGGCGAGGATTGGGACCTGGTGCTGAAGACCAACCTGGACGGTTTCTACAACGTGCTCAATCCGCTGGTGATGCCGATGGTGCAACGGCGCGCGCCTGGCCGCATCGTCACCCTGGCGTCGGTGTCGGGATTGATCGGCAACCGCGGCCAGGTCAACTACAGCGCTGCCAAGGCGGGCATCATCGGCGCCACCAAGGCGCTGGCGATCGAACTGGCCAAGCGCAACATCACGGTCAATTGCGTCGCTCCCGGCCTGATCGATACCGACATGGTCAGCGAGGTGCCGCTGGACGAGGCGCTCAAGCTGATTCCGGCGCGCCGGGTCGGCAAGCCGGAAGAGGTGGCGGCGACGGTGGCCTTCCTGATGCATGCCGATGCTGCGTACATTACGCGCCAGGTGATTTCGGTCAACGGAGGCATGGCATGACGCGCACGCTGACAGAACGGCGGGTAGTGGTGACCGGCATGGCCGGCATCAGCCCGATCGGCAACGACTGGGACGCCATCCGCAGCCACCTCGGCAGCTATCGCAACGCCATCGTGCGGATGGACGAGTGGGCCGGCTACGAGGGCTTGAACACCCAGCTGGCGGCGCCGGCCGCTGAATTCGGCTTGTCCGAGCGCTATACCCGCAAGACCATGCGCAGCATGGGACGGGTCGCCTTGATGGCAACCCGCGCCAGCGAACTGGCGCTGGCCGATGCCGGCCTGCTTGACGATCCGGTACTGAAAAGCGGCGCCTGCGGCGTGGCCTACGGTTCCTCCGCCGGCACCCCGAAGGCGATCGGCGATTTCGGCAGGATGATGGACGAACGCAGCACGCGCGGCATCAACGCCACAACCTACATCAAGATGATGGCGCACACGGCGCCGGTCAACATCGGTGTGTTCTTCGGCATCACCGGGCGCGTGATCACCACGTCCAGCGCCTGCACTTCCGGCAGCCAGGGCATCGGCTACGCTTATGAAGCGATCCGCAGCGGCCGCCAGGCCATCATGGTCGCCGGCGGCGCCGAGGAACTGTGCGCCACCGAAGCGGCGGTATTCGATACCCTGTTCGCCACCAGCGTGCGCAACGACACGCCGGCCTTGACGCCGAGCCCGTTCGACAGCAGCCGCGACGGCCTGGTGATCGGCGAGGGCGCCGGCAGCCTGATCCTGGAAGATTTCGAGCATGCGCGCGCCAGGGGCGCCAAGATGTACGCCGAAGTGGTCGGCTTCGGCACCAACAGCGACGGCTGCCACGTCACCCATCCGAACGCCGACACCATGCAGGTGGCGATGACGCTGGCGCTGGCCGACGCCGGCTTGCCTGCAAGCGCGATCGGCTATATCAATGCCCACGGCACCGGCACCGAGCAGGGCGATATCGCCGAGTCGCATGCCACCGCCGCGGTATTCGGCCGGCAGGTGGCGGTCAGTTCGCTGAAGAGTTATACCGGCCACACCTTGGGGGCATGCGGCGCGCTGGAGGCTTGGATAGCTATCGAAATGATGCGCTCCGGCTGGTTTGCGCCGACCATCAACTTGAAGCAGCTGGATCCGCTGTGCGCAGAGCTGGACTATATCGTCGACCAGGGCCGCAGCTTGCAGTGCGAATATGTGATGTCGAACAATTTTGCGTTTGGCGGCATCAATACATCATTGATATTCAAGCGCCTGGACTAGCATCGCCGATGCCGTCCGCCGTCATCCTGCTGCACGACGCGAATCACCTGGCGGACGATCAGCGCGATCGCTTTCTTGCTTGCCTGAGCGAGGCGGAGCTGTTGCGTTACCGGCGTTTTGTGCGGCCTGTACGCCAGCGCGAATTTTTGCTGGGGCGGATATTGTTGCGTTTCGCTGCCGCGCACCTGGCTGGAGCCGCATTTGATGCCGTGCAGGTTACCGAGCGTAAAAGCCAGGCGCCCTTGATACGGCTGGCGGCGGCTGCGACCCCCCATTTCAGCTTGTCGCACAGCCGCGGCTGGGTCGCTTGCGCGGCCAGCATCGATACTGCACTCGGCCTCGACATAGAGACGCTGGATCCCGGACGCGACGTCGACGCCATCGGCCGCGCCGCTTTTTCCGCCGCGGAGAGCAACTGGCTATCCAGCCGTGCCGCGCAAGATAAAGTGGCGGATTTCTACGCCTTGTGGAGCAGCAAAGAGGCTCTGTTCAAACTCATGTCGACCCAGGGCAGCGAGGCGCCATTGCCTGAGCAGGCGGCCGCCGGCGCGCGCTTGCGTTCAGGACCGGGATGGCACGCGCGCACCTGGGTGCAGCATGGCCTGGCGATTGCCCTGTGCAGCCGCGATCGTTTGTATCCGGTACGGCGGACCTGCCTGAGCGGGGCAACCCCGGCAGCCTGGCTGCAGCAACTGAACGGCAGTTGATTCCACGGACGGTTTCCTATCCGCTGGCGCGGTCGCCAGCCTTTTTTCAGAGTTTCTTCAGACGCTTCGCATTGGCGGTTGCGCGCGCATGGATCGGCTGCAGGCCGGTTTGCGCAATGTGCGCCAGCGAGGTATTGAGCTGCGACACGGCTTCCGCCGAGTTGCGCATGGTGTCGTGCGCCAGCTTGCTCTGGCGATGTCCCGATTGATGCAGCGTGCTGCTGCTGACCACCGACAACAGGTTGGCGGTGCCGTCCAGCATGTGCTGGATCGCCAGCCGGGCCACTTCCTGGTGCAAGCTCATCATGCGGATCGCCATGGCATGCGCCGACTCGGCTGCGGCTTCCATTTTTTCCTGGCTCATCAGGTTGAATTCATGACGGTCGCTCTGGCTTGGCGCCGGTCCGGCCAGGGCCATGCGGGCGGTGCGATGGCCAATTACTTCAGCCGAGGCATTCATCATTTCGCCGGTTTTGAACAGCAGGTCGGTCCAGGCGCTCAAAGGACTGGCGACGACGGTGTTGCGGACTCGGTACGATTTCATTGTGACTCCTTCGGCCTAAATAGCCTTGATAGCGCTAACAATACCTCTTTTTAAGCATTCGCTGTGGCTTTTATATGGCGCTGCAACATAATGTTGCAATTGCCTTGTTTACATAGGGGAATGGCAACTAAAACACAGGTCAAAGTGTCTTTAAACGGCACTTCGGTAAAATTCCAAAATCTTCATAAATGAGTAACATTGCTTCGGGTAAAATCCAGATATGAAAATTTTGATCAGCAACGACGATGGTTACCTGGCGCCGGGCATCATCGCCTTGGCGGATGTGCTGGCGCCGATAGCCGAAATCGTGGTGGTAGCCCCGGACAGCAACCGTTCCGGCTCTTCCAATTCGCTGACCCTGGACCGGCCCTTATCCGTGCAGCGCGCCGAAAACGGATTCTATTTTGTCAATGGGACGCCATCCGACTGTGTGCACATTGCCTTGACCGGCTTGCTGAATTTTCGGCCGGACCTGATCGTATCCGGCATTAACCAGGGCCAGAACATGGGCGACGACACCCTGTATTCCGGCACGGTGGCGGCTGCCACCGAAGGCTTCCTGTTCGGCATTCCCGCCATCGCCTTTTCGCAACTGCACAAAGGCTGGGACGAGCTGGAGACGGCGGCCATGGTGGCGCGGGAGATCGTCGAGCGCCGCTTCGCCAACCTGCCGCAGCCTTACCTGCTGAACGTGAATATTCCCAACCTGCCTTACGACCAGCTGAAACCGATCATGGCGACCCGCCTGGGCAAGCGGCATGAATCGGAGGCGGTCATCAAGGACAAGGATCCGCACGGCCGCGACATCTACTGGATCGGGCCGCCCGGCGCGGCGCGCGATGCCGGCGAAGGCACCGATTTCCATGCGACGGCCAACGGCCATGTCTCGGTTACTCCCTTGCAGGTAGACCTGACCCATGCGGCGCAACTGGCTGCGCTGAGGAAAGATTTGTCATGACCGACAAGGCCAAGCGTTTTCCGCTGACGCTGTCGTCGCTTGCGGACAAGAAGAAACCCGGCGCCGACCAGAACAAACGCAGCGTCGCCACGCCGCAGACGGCAACAAAAAATGCCGCCTGGGAAAACTCCCGGCCGACGCCGCGAACTGCCGCCGGCGCGCCGCCCGCAGCGCCGGCAAGCAAGGCGATGGCACGGCCGGCGCAGGCCGCAAGCCATGTCGACCGCTCGGGGTCGATGGTTTCCGACGGCGTGCGCAAAGCCATGGTGGAGCGGGTCGCCAGGCAAGGCGTCAGCGACGCCAAGGTGCTGGCCGCGATGGCAACCGTGCCGCGCCACATGTTCATGGAGCCGGGCTTGTCGAGCCAGGCATACATCGACGCCTCGCTGCCGATCGGCCACCACCAGACCATTTCGCAGCCGTACATCGTGGCGCGCATGATCGAAATCATGCGCGACAACCAGCAAGGCGGAGTCTTGAACCGCGTGCTGGAAATCGGCACCGGCTGCGGTTACCAGGCGGCCGTGCTGTCCCTGGTTGCGAAGGAAGTCTATTCGATAGAGCGGATCAAGCCCTTGCACGAACTGGCAAGAAGCAACTTGCGTCCGCTGCGGATTGCCAACATCCGTTTGCATTACGGAGATGGTATGCTTGGGCTGCCGCAGGTGGCCCCGTTCGACGGTATCATCCTGGCAGCAGCCGGCCTCGAAGTGCCGCAAGCCTTACTGGACCAGATGACGATCGGCGGCCGCCTGGTGGCCCCGGTCGGCGCCCGTCACCAGGTACTGCAGCTCATCCAGCGTACAAGTAAATTTGATTGGACCAGCACCACTCTGGAAGACTGTCATTTTGTGCCTTTGCGTGCCGGAACGGTTTGAGCGGCGGCGGGCAAAAAGAATTGACGAGTGAATTGACGAATAATCAGCGACCATGTCGCATATACATAATTAATGTAATGAGAATGAAGAAAACACGCTTTATAGCTTTGGGATTAATGGTAGGTACACTGGCCGCCTGTACCACTCCGCGCACTCCGGCGCCGGTAGTCGAACGTCGGCCAGGCGGCAGCGGTGCGGTAGCTACCGCGGCTGCGCCGGAAACACCGCGGGCCGCTGAAGGAGGCGGTTCTTATACAGTGAAGCAGGGCGACACCTTGTACCGGATCGCGCTTGAATTCGGCCAGAGCTATCGCGATATCGTGGCCTGGAACAAGCTGGACAACGCCAACGACATCAAGGTTGGCCAGGTGCTGCGGGTGCAGCCTCCAGGTAGCGGCTCCGGTTCGGCCGGGGGCGCTCAGGCCGGCAGCGTAGCTTCCGGTTCGGGGGTCGAGGTGCGTTCCCTGGGATCCGCGCCGTCGGCGGCGGCTGCCGCCAGCGGCGGCAACAAGAGCGGACCGCGCGGCGACAAGCGCCCGTATTCCGACAGCGCATTGGCTGAACTGCAAAAGCCCGATGCCGGGCCGTCCAGCGAGGCGCCGAAACCGGCGCCGACGCCGGCCGTGGCGGCGCCTGCCGCCGCCGCAGCTGGCAGCGCAGCCTCGACAGCCGCGCCGGCATCCGGCGACGAAGACAAGGTGGACTGGATGTGGCCGGCTGAAGGCAAGCAGGTGGGCGCTTTCGACCAGGGCAAGAAAGGCATCGATATCGCGGGCAAAGCCGGACAGGCCGTGGTCGCCGCGGCGGGCGGCAAGATAATGTATGCCGGCAGCGGCATTCGCGGCTACGGTAATTTGGTTATCATCAAACATACCAGCAACTTGTTGTCCGCTTACGCGCATAATAAGAGCATCCTGGTAAAAGAGGGGCAGACGGTGAGCAAGGGCCAGAAAATTGCCGAAATGGGTAATTCGGACAGCGATGCGGTCAAGCTGCATTTCGAAATCCGCCAGCAAGGCAAACCTGTGGATCCATCGAAATTCTTACCTAGTCGATAAATGAGCAAACGGCCGACAGATCATCAGGATGACGAGCTTGACGATGCATCGGAGCAGATTGCCGATGATGGGCAAGATGATGTTGATGCTGTCGCCGCCGAGCAGGACGTCGACGACGAAGTCGTGGTCGACGGCGTGGTGGTGGTGGTCGATGGCGTCGAGGAGCTCAAGAAAGTCCTTGCCGCCGAGCTGTCGACCGACACCACGCAGCACTACCTGAACCAGATCGGCACCCGGCCGCTGCTGTCGGTGACCGAGGAAGTGCATTTCGCCACCCTGGCGAAACAAGGCAATTTCGAAGCCCGGCAGAAAATGATCGAGCACAACCTGCGGCTGGTGGTCTCGATTGCGAAACACTATATCAACCGCGGCGTCGCCTTGCTCGATTTGATCGAGGAAGGCAACCTGGGCCTGATGCGGGCGATCGACAAGTTCGAGCCGGAGCGCGGTTTCCGTTTCTCTACCTACGCTACCTGGTGGATACGCCAAAGCATCGAGCGCGCCATCATGAACCAGGCGCGCACCGTGCGTTTGCCGGTGCACATGGTGCGCGAGCTGAACCAGATCCTGCGCGCCAAATACCACCTGGAAGCGCAGCACCACGACGGCAAGGACGCCAGCGCCGAAGACATCGCCCATCTGGTGGACCGGCCGGTGGAAGATGTGCAGGATGTGCTGGCCCTGTCCGAACACGCGGCATCGCTGGATGCGCCGCTGGACCAGGATCCGCTGGCCAGCCTGATGGACTTGCTGCCGAGCGCGACCGAGGAAAATCCCGATTCGCGCGCCGAGCAGCAGGAAATGTCGATCCTGGTCCGGGTCTGGCTGGAAAAGCTGACCGACAAGCAGCGCAACGTCATCATGCGCCGCTTCGGCCTGGACAACGACGATCCGTCGACGCTGGAAGAGCTGGCGGCCGAAATCGGCGTCACCCGCGAGCGGGTGCGGCAGATCCAGCAGGAAGCGTTGCTCAAGCTGAAACGCTTGCTGGGCGCCAAAGGCGTCGGCAAAGACTCCTTTCTTTAAACCTGCCCGGCCTAGCAGCCTGTCGGACTTAGGATGATCGGCTGCAAAAATACCTGGGCGGACCATATTTCACCGGCTTCTTGGTCAATAGCTAGGCTATTGACACTGCGAATCCGGCAAAATCTGTCCTCGCCCAGCTATTTTTTCGCTTCGACCCCCTAAGTCCGACAGGCTGCTAGCGCTATAATCTCGCACCATTTTCTTTCTGCTGTCGCCCCTGGCGACGAATAACTGCTTCCTATGCAACAAGATACTATCGATATCAAATCCCTCGACATGGATGCGCGCGGCATCGGCCACCTGCAAAATGAAGACGGCACCCAGGGCAAGGTCATTTTTGTAGAAGGCGCCTTGCCGGGCGAACGTGTGAGTTTTGTGTCGTATCGCAAGAAGCCGAAATGGGAAGCGGCCACCATGACCGCCCTGCACAAGGAATCGGTGTTGCGGGTGAAGCCGCAGTGCCCGGTATTCGGCATGTGCGGCGGCTGCGCCATGCAGCACCTGGAGCCGACGGCGCAGGTGGCGATCAAGCAGCGCGTACTGGAAGATAACCTGTGGCATATCGGCAAGGTCAAGGCAGAATCCATGCTGCGGCCGATTTACGGGCCGACCTGGGGTTATCGCTACCGGGCCCGCATTTCGGTGCGCAACGTACCTAAAAAGGGCGGGGTGCTGGTCGGTTTCCATGAAAGGAAATCGTCTTTCATCACCGACATGAAAACCTGCGAAATATTGCCGCCGAATGTATCGGCGATGCTGGTGCCGCTGCGCCACCTGATTGCTTCGCTGAGCCTGATCGACCAGATCCCGCAGATCGAGCTGGCGGTGGGCGAGGGGCCGCAGGGCAAGGTGACGGCGCTGGTGCTGCGCATCATGGCGACGCCGACGGCGGACGACGAAATCAAGCTCAAGGCGTTCGCCGACCAATACAGTGTGAACTGGTGGCTGCAAACCGCTGGCCCGGACAGCGCCTATCCGTTTTATCCGGAGCAGGGCGAGCTGTACTATACCTTGCCCGAATTCGGCGTGCGCATGCCGTTCAAGCCCACCGATTTCACCCAGGTGAACCATCAGATCAACCGGGTGCTGGTGGCGCGCGCCTTGCGTTTGCTGGATGTGCAGCCGGGCGAACGGGTCGCCGACCTGTTCTGCGGCCTGGGAAATTTCACGCTGCCGCTGGCGACCCAGGCGCAGCAGGTGGTCGGGATCGAAGGCAGCCAGGCGCTGATCAACCGTGCCGGCGAGAATGCCGCGGTCAACCAGCTGTCGGCCAAAACCACTTTTTATTGCCGCAACCTGTTTGAGGCGAGCCCGGAGGATTTTGTCGCGCTGGGCAAATTCGACCGCATGCTGATCGATCCGCCGCGCGACGGCGCAGCGGCAGTGTGTGAGGCGATTATTGGCCTGGCGGCAATCGATCCGGCGCTGATGCCGAAGCGGATCGTGTACGTTTCGTGCAATCCGTCGACCCTGGCGCGCGATGCCGGTTTGCTGATCGCCGGCGGCTATCGCCTGAGCCAGGCCGGGGTGGTGAACATGTTCCCGCATACCGCGCATGTGGAATCGATCGCGGTATTCGATTTGCCGTGATGCGATTCGCCCGGCAATAAAAAAAACCGGCCTTGGCCGGTTTTTTATTGCATGCAGCATTGCTTAGTTTCGATTGCCGCCGAAAATTCCCAGCAGGGACAGCAGGTTGACAAAAATATTGTAGACATCCAGGTACAGGCTCAGCGTTGCCGAGATGTAATTGGTTTCGCCGCCATTGATGATGCGTTGCACGTCGTACAGGATGTAGGCCGAGAAAATCGCGATGGCGATCACCGATACCGCCAGGTAGAGCGCCGGGATCTGCAGGAAAACATTGGCCAGCGAAGCCAGCAGCAGCACCACGACACCGGCAAACAGCCATTTCCCCATGTTCGAGAAATCGCGCTTGCTGACCGTGGCGATGCTTGCCATGACGACAAATACGCTGGCGGTGCCGCCGAAAGCCATCATGATCAGCGAGGCGCCGTTCGAGAAGCCGACCAGCGTATGGCCGATCAGGCGCGACAGCATCAGGCCCATGAAGAAAGTGAAGCCGAGCAGGAGCAGCACGCCCCAGCCGGAGTTCTTGGTCTTTTCAATTGCATAGAAGAAACCAAACGCTATGGCCATGAAGCCGATCAGCGGACTTTTTCCGAAGAAGCTGAAGTCCATCTGTACCCCCAGCCAGGCGCCGGCAATCGTCGGCAGCATGGACAGGGCCAGCAGCCAGTAGGTGTTGCGCAGCACGCGGTGCTGTACGCTCAGCGCGGTGCTGCCGGGAGAGTAGGTCGGTTGCAGGTTCGGGTTCATCAGGGACTCCTTTGGAAATTGCAAAAGTATTAAACTGTTGCGATCATAGCATCTACTTCAACATCATTACATGAGACAACAAGGCCGCAAAGTGGTTCTCAGACCTTTTTTAAGGGTTTTCTATGGCACGCGGCTTGCGTTTTGGCTGGTTTTGACGATTCTACATGGGTGTTTCGTGTTAAAATCAAAGGTTGATTGAACTATTAACCAGTCATTTAAATAAGCAGCTTAACCCTTTCATTTTATTGGAGTTTTTCAGATGGCAATTGAACGCACCCTGTCGATTATCAAACCGGACGCAGTGGCAAAGAACGTAATCGGTCAGATTTACACCCGTTTTGAAAACGCTGGCCTGAAAATCGTTGCTGCCCGCATGACGCACCTGTCGCGCGCAGAAGCAGAAGGTTTCTACGCGGTTCACCGCGAGCGTCCTTTCTTCAAGGACCTGGTCGATTTCATGATCTCCGGCCCAGTGATGATCCAAGCGCTGGAAGGCGAAAACGCAGTACTGAAGCACCGCGACCTGATGGGCGCAACCGATCCTAAGAAGGCAGAAAAAGGCACCATCCGTGCTGACTTCGCTGACTCGATCGATGCCAACGCAGTGCACGGTTCGGACGCAGTGGAAGCGGCGAAGGTTGAAATCGCTTATTTCTTCCCAGCGTAATTGTTTTAAATGCTTTGCATAGTTGGGGGCAGGGAGGCGCGCCGCACGGCGCCCCTGTCCTGCAATTATTTTGAATTGGAAATGCCATGACTGCTCTCACCAACCTGCTGGATCTGGATCCCGCACAACTGACCGCTTATTGCGGCGAGTTGGGTGAGAAGCCGTTTCGCGCAAAACAACTGCTGCGCTGGATTCATCAATTCGGCGCACACGATTTCGATGCAATGACAGATCTGGCCAAGTCATTGCGTGACAAGCTGGCGACGCGGGCAATGATTGCCGCTCCCGCCGTGATCAGCGATCATACTTCAACCGACGGCACCCGCAAATGGCTGCTCGACGTCGGCCAGGGCAATGCGGTGGAGACGGTGTTCATTCCCGAAGAAAACCGCGGCACCCTGTGCATTTCGACCCAGGCCGGCTGCGCCGTGAACTGCCGCTTCTGCTCCACCGGCAAGCAAGGCTTCAGCCGCAACCTGACCGTCGGTGAAATCATCGGCCAGTTATGGATGGCCGAGTTTGAGTTGCGCAAATCCAAGGGCATCGAGCCCGGCCACAAAGGCGAGCGCCAGATCACCAACGTGGTGATGATGGGCATGGGCGAACCCTTGCTGAACTATGAGCCGACGGTGACCGCGCTCAAGCTGATGCTGGACGATAACGCCTACGGCCTGTCGCGCCGCCGCGTGACCTTGTCTACCAGCGGCGTAGTGCCGATGATCGACAAGCTGTCGCAGGACTGCGCGGTAGCGATGGCGGTATCGCTGCATGCTTCCAACGACACCTTGCGCGACGGCCTGGTGCCGCTCAACAAGAAATATCCGCTGCGCGAGCTGATGGCGGCCTGCAAGCGCTACCTGGAATTCGCGCCGCGCGATTTCATCACTTTTGAATATTGCATGCTGGATGGCGTCAACGATACCGACGCCCATGCGCGCGAACTGATCGCGCTGGTACAGGGCCACGCAGGCGGGCCAGCCGTACCTTGCAAATTCAACCTGATCCCGTTCAATCCTTTTCCCGAGTCGGGATTGAAGCGCTCGAACAATCCGCGCATCAAGGCTTTCGCCCAGGTCCTGATGGACGCCGGCATCGTCACCACCGTGCGCAAGACGCGCGGCGACGATATCGACGCTGCCTGCGGCCAGCTCGCCGGCGAAGTGCAAGACCGGACTCGGGTGCAGGAACGCATGCAGAAAATGACCGAATATCAACAGAAATTCGGGAAGAATTTTGGCCGTATCATCGAGGTGTCTCAGTGATAGAAAAAGTAAGCAGCAAGCTAGGGAGCTGGCAATGCCGGCTGGTGTTCGCCACGGCTACCTTGTCGTTATTGACCGGCTTGAGTGCTTGCACCACGCCTCCGTCGAGCAGCGACAGCGAGGGCGGTTCGCGCCGCGAACTGGCGACCAGCTCAGACCAGACCGAAGCGCAGCGCCGCGCCGGCATTCGTTTGCAGCTGGCGATCGGTTATTACGAACAGCACCAGCTGGAAGTCGCGCTGGACGAGATCAAGCAGGCTTTGGTGGCGGATCCTGAATTGGGCGATGCCTATAGCGTGCGTGGACTGATCTACATGGAGATGTCTGAAAATCGCCTGGCCGACGACAATTTCCAGCACGCCCTGCGGCTGTCGCCGAGCAATCCGGATTACGCCAACAACTATGGCTGGTTCCTGTGCCAGAACGGCCGCGCCAAGGAATCGATCGCGCAATTCGAGACGGCGCTGAAGAGCCGCAACTACCAGTCGCCGGCAAAAGCCCTGACCAACGCCGGGGTCTGCAGCCTCAAATTCAACGATACCGCGGCGGCGCAGCGCTACCTGTCGCAGGCGTTCCAGTTCGATGCCAGCAATCCCCTGACGAACGCCAAGCTGGCGCAGCTGGCGTATGACCGCAACGATTATGAACGGGCCCGGTTTTATATCGGTCTCGTATTGAAAACCGATGTGCAGAATGCGGAAGCATTATGGACAGCCATCAAAGTGGAGCGCAAGTTGGGTGACACAGCTGCAGAGGCAAGTTTGGCGACGCAATTGCGCCGTCGTTTTGGTGGCTCCCCTGAATTCGCTGCATATCAGCGCGGGGCGTTTGATGAGTGAGCATGGACAGCTGAAAATCGCGGATGCCGACCTCGCAGGCGAGGAAAGCGCAGTTCCTGAAGCCGCCAGCGCCGTGCCGCTATCGCTCGGCGAGCAGCTGGCAGGCAGGCGGCAAGAACTGGGCTGGTCGGTGCAGGATGTGGCCAGCCACCTGAAGCTGGCGCCGCGCCAGATCGACGCCATGGAAAACGATAATTTCGCTGCGTTGCCTACCATGGTGATGACGCGCGGCTTTATCCGTTCCTACGCAAAGCTGCTGGGCCTGGATGCGACCGCCTTGCTGGCGACCATTTCACCGGCCGTGACTGCGCAGCCGACAGCCAGCACGGTGCATGGCAGTCCTTTGTCGACGCCTTTCTCCGAATCCCGCTTCAGTTTGATGGGGCGCAATAAATTTGCTTATAAATGGCTGGTGGTGCTGGCGGTATTGCTGTTGCTGCTGGCGGTGGCGATACGGCTGGACGTGATACCCGTGGTGCAGAATACGCTGCAGTCGCTGGCAGAAAAATCGGCCGCCGCGAGCAGCGCGGCAAGCACGGAAGGCAAGGCCGCAGCGCCTGCCGTCGAAACCCAGGCTGTCGATGCAGCGGCCAACGCGCCTTTGACTGCCGCTCCTGCCCCTGCCGCGAGTGCGGCGGCGGTGCCCGAGACTGGCGTCGATGCAGCGCCGGCGAACACCCAGGTAGTGAGTCCGGCGCCAGCCAGCGGCGGTGAGCTGAGCCTGAACTTCCGCCAGGATTCATGGGTCGAAATCAAGCGCGCCGACAATACCGTGCTGATCTCGCGCCTGGCCAAGGCGGGCAGTACGGAAACGGTGGATATGTCGCAGCCGGTCAATATCATCATCGGCAATCTTGCCGGCGTCGACGCGACGCTGCGCGGTGTGCCGGTTGACCTCAAGGCCGGCTCCAAAACCAATGTGGCCAGATTGAACCTGAAATAAGCGTGATGGAAAGAGAGCAGCCCATGCCGCAGACGAATTTGCCAATAAGTTCAGGGCCGAGCGTGCGCCGCCTTAGCCGCGGCGCAACGATCAGCTACGGCGATCGCAAGATCGTGGTTGGCGGCGGCGCGCCGGTGGTGGTGCAGTCGATGACCAATACCGATACCGCTGATGCGATCGGTACCGCGATCCAGATCAAGGATCTGGCGCGCGCCGGTTCCGAGCTGGTGCGCATTACCGTGAACAATCCGGAAGCGGCGGCGGCCGTGCCGGCGATCCGCGAGCAACTGGACAAGATGGGGATAGACGTGCCGCTGGTGGGGGATTTCCACTACAACGGCCATACCCTGCTGAACGATTTTCCCGAGTGCGCCCAGGCATTGTCGAAGTACCGCATCAACCCGGGCAATGTCGGCAAGGGCGCCAAGCGCGACACGCAGTACGCACAAATGATCGAAGCCGCCTGCAGGTACGGCAAGCCGGTTCGCATCGGCGTCAACTGGGGCAGCCTGGACCAGGCGCTGCTGGCGCGCATCATGGACGAAAACGCCTTGCGCAGCCAGCCGTGGCCGGCGCAAGCAGTCATGTATGAAGCACTGGTGACCTCCGCGATAGAAAATGCGCAGCGCGCCGAAGAGCTCGGATTGGCGGCCGACCGCATCATCCTGTCGTGCAAGGTGTCGGGCGTGCAGGACCTGATCGCCGTCTACCGCGAATTGGCGCGGCGCTGCGATTATCCTTTGCATCTCGGCCTGACCGAAGCAGGCATGGGCAGCAAAGGCATTGTCGCTTCGACCGCAGCGTTGTCGGTGCTGCTGCAAGAAGGCATAGGAGACACCATCCGGATTTCGCTGACGCCGGAACCGGGCGGCGACCGCACGCGGGAAGTGATCGTCGGCCAGGAAATCCTGCAAACCATGGGCTTGCGCAAGTTCGCGCCGATGGTGATTGCCTGTCCGGGTTGCGGCCGCACCACCTCGACCGTGTTCCAGGACCTGGCGGACAAGATCCAGACCTACCTGCGCGACCAGATGCCGGTCTGGAAAAAAGCCTACCCAGGCGTCGAAGGCATGAATGTGGCGGTGATGGGCTGCATCGTGAACGGCCCGGGCGAATCCAAGCATGCGAACATCGGCATCAGCTTGCCTGGCACCGGCGAATCGCCGGCGGCGCCGGTGTTCATCGATGGCGAGAAAAAACTGACGCTGCGCGGCGAACGGATTGCCGAAGAGTTCCAGGCAGTGGTGCTGGATTACGTGAAGAGCCACTACGGCCAGGCAGCAGCCTGATCCGAATAAATATTAATCATTACCTGCGTATTGAAAAAGAATGTCTGAAAATAAGAAAGCCGAAAAAATCGTCGGCGTAAAAGGTATGAACGATATCCTGCCGGCCGATGCTGCCTTGTGGGAATTGTTTGAAAACACGGTGGAGTCGGTGCTGAAGAGCTACGGTTTCCAGAAAATCCGCACGCCTATCGTCGAACCTACCGCCTTGTTTGCACGCGGCCTTGGCGCCGTGACCGATATCGTCGAAAAGGAAATGTATTCGTTTACCGATTCGATGAACGGCGACAACCTGACCTTGCGTCCGGAAAGCACCGCCGGCGTGGTGCGCGCCGCGATCGAACATAACCTGACTTACGACGGCCCCAAGCGGCTCTGGTACAACGGCCCGATGTTCCGCCATGAGCGCCCGCAGCGCGGCCGCTACCGCCAGTTCCACCAGGTCGGCGCCGAAGCCCTCGGCTTTACCGGTCCGGATATCGACGCCGAACTGATCATGATGTGCCAGCGTCTGTGGGACGACCTCGGCTTGCAGGATGTGAAGCTGCAACTGAATTCGATCGGCGATGCGGAGGAACGCAACCGCCACCGTGCCGACCTGATCGCCTACTTTGAACAGCACAAGGACTTGCTGGACACCGATGCGCAACGCCGCCTGCATTCCAATCCATTGCGTATCCTGGACACCAAGAATCCGGTCATGCAGGAAATGGTTAACGGCGCGCCGCAACTGCTGTCCTACCTGGGCACGGAATCGCTGGCGCACTTTGAAGGCGTGCAAAAGATCCTGAACCACAACAATATTCCTTTCACCATCAACCCACGGCTGGTGCGCGGCATGGATTACTACAACCGCACCGTGTTCGAGTGGGTCACCGACCAGCTCGGTTCGCAAGGCACGGTATGCGGCGGCGGCCGTTACGATCCGCTGGTGGAAATGTTTGGCGGCAAGCCGACCCCGGCCTGCGGTTTTGCGATGGGCGTCGAGCGCTTGCTGGAACTGATGCGCGCCAACGGCGAGCAGGCCGTGCGCAACGAATGCGATGTGTACCTGGTGCACCAGGGCGAAGCAGCGCAGCTGCAATCGTTCGTGCTGGCCGAGCGTTTGCGCAATGCCGGACTGGATGTTGTGCTACATTGCGCCTCGTCCAATGCCGGCGGCAGCTTCAAGTCGCAGATGAAACGCGCTGACGCCAGCGGCGCTGCCTACGCCATCATTATCGGCGAGGACGAAGTGGCGAACCAGACTGCGACCGTCAAGACCCTGCGCGCCGAAGTCGATGGCGATGCCGAAAAAACTAGTGCCGGCAATCAAAGTGTCGTACCTTTCGATGCGGTCAGCGATTATCTGGTCGACCAGATCGTCGGCGCCGGCGACGATCACGGCCACGACCACGACCATGGCGACCACGTCCACTATCATCATTAATTCATTACTAAAAACTAAAATCATATGGCATTCGATCTCGACGAACAGGAACAACTGGCAACGCTTAAGGATTGGTGGAACAAATACGGCAATCTGACCACCTGGGTGCTGATTATTGCCCTGGCTGCCTACGCCGGCTGGTCCGGCTGGAATTATTACCAGCGCAGCCAGTCCTTGCAGGCTTCGCAGCTATACGACGAGCAGCAAAAGGCTGTTGCCGGCAAGGACAACGCCAAGGTGCAGCGCGCCGCTGCCGACATACAGCAGAAGTTCGGCCGCACCGCTTACGCCGGCATGGCCGCCTTGTCGGCGGCCAAGGTGGCTTTTGACGCCAACGACCTGAATGCCGCGAAGGAGCAGCTGCAATGGGTGGTTGACCACGGCCGCGACGAAGACTACAAGGCGCTGGCCCGGATCCGCCTGGCCGGCATCCTGCTCGACCAGAAAGCTTATGACGACGGCTTGAAAGTGCTGGCGGCAGACCTGCCGGCGCCTTTCGCCAGCGCAGCGGCTGACCGCAAGGGCGACATCCTGGTAGCGCAGAACAAGCTGGACGAGGCGCGCGCCGCCTACCAGCTGGCGCTGGACAAGATGGATAGCAAGAATCCTGGCAAGGAATTGATTCAATTGAAACTTGATGCGATTGGCGGAGCTCCAGCCAAAGCCGCGGCCTGATAATTCGGAAAAAGGAAGAATATGCGTGTGAAGACTTTGCGAGCTGTTGCCTGTGCCGGTGCTTTCTTGATATTGGGCGGCTGTTCCTTGTTCAGTAGCAAGAAGACAAGCAACCTGCCTGCGCCTTTGGTTGAATTTACACAAAGCCTCAAGGTGCAACCGGTCTGGAAACAGTCGATCGGCAGCGCTTCGATCTTCGCTTTCTCGCCTGTGGTTGCCGGCGACAGCGTGTTTGCCGCAGCGGCTGACGGCACCGTGGCGCGCATCAACGCCGCCAACGGCACGGTTGCCTGGCGCATCAGCGCGGGTACGCGCCTGACCGCCGGCGCCGGCAGCGACGGCAACACCGTCGCGGTGGCAGGCGAAAAGGGCATTGTGCTGGCGTTTGACGGCCAGGGTAAAAAAATCTGGCAGGCGCAAGCCTCCAGCGAGATCTTGTCGGCTCCGGCTGTAGGCCAGGGGCTGGTGGTCGTGCGCAGCCAGGACAACCGGATCGCCGCTTATGATGCGGCAACCGGCGAGCGTCGCTGGGCCGTGCTGCGCACCTTGCCGCCGCTGACCCTGCGTTCGGCGCCGGGCATCCTGGTTGTTCCGCAGGCAACTTTCCTGTCCCTGCCGGGGGGGCGCTTGTCGGCGTTGAACCTGACTAACGGCGGTCCCTGGTGGGAAATGGCGATCGGCGATCCGCGCGGCACCACCGAGCTGGAGCGGGTAGCCGACGCTTCCGGCATGCCGGTGATTGTCGGCCGTGATGTCTGCGCCGTGGCCTACCAGGGCCGGGTCGGCTGCTTTGATGCCGGCAGCGGCACCGCGCACTGGGCCAAGCCGTTTTCCAGCGATGTCGGCGTCGGCAGCGACGGCAAGAACATCTATGCGGCAGACGAGCATGGCGCGGTGTCTGCGTTCACCTTGGACAGCGGTGCTGTAGTATGGCAAAACAAGAAGCTTGCCAACCGTGTGCTGACTACGCCTGCCGTCTTGCCTAAGGCGGTAGTCGTGGGCGACTATGAAGGATATATCCACTTCCTGTCGCGCGACGACGGCGCCCTGATCGCACGGATTCGCGCGGACAGCAGTGCGGTCCTGCCGAACCCGGTGGTGGCAGGCTCCAACGTGATTTTTCAAACAAAATCCGGAACACTGATCGCGATTGCGACAGAGTAACAACTTAGTGAAAACAACTTAATGAAGCCAGTAATTGCACTTGTAGGACGTCCCAATGTCGGCAAATCGACCTTGTTCAATCGCCTGACGCGTTCACGCGATGCCTTGGTCGCCGATTTGCCCGGCTTGACTCGCGATCGCCATTACGGCGAAGGGCGGGTCGGTGAACGGCCATTCCTGGTGATCGATACTGGCGGTTTCGAGCCGGTTGCCAAAGACGGCATCATGCACGAAATGGCGAAGCAGACCAAGCAGGCGGTGGCGGAAGCCGATATCGTGATTTTCATCGTCGACGGCCGCCAGGGCCTGACGCCGCACGACAAGACCATCACCGATTTCCTGCGCAAATCGGGCCGTTCCGTGATGCTGGTGGTGAACAAATCCGAAGGCATGAAATACACGTCGGTCACCGCTGAATTCTACGAACTCGGCATGGGCGATCCCTATGTCATTTCGGCCGCCCATGGCGACGGCGTGACCGACCTGGTGGAAGAGTCGCTGGACCTGGCTTTCTCGCAGCGGCCGTCGGAAGAGGCGGAGCCGGAAGACAAGGACCGCGGCGTCAAGATCGCCATCGTCGGCCGTCCTAACGTCGGCAAGTCGACCCTGGTCAATACCTTGCTGGGCGAAGAGCGCGTGATCGCGTTCGACATGCCGGGCACCACCCGCGACTCGATCGAAATCCCGTTCGAACGCGACGGCAAGAAGTACACCTTGATCGACACTGCCGGCATCCGCCGCCGCGGCAAGGTATTCGAGGCCATCGAGAAATTTTCCGTGGTCAAGACTTTGCAGTCGATCTCGGAAGCCAATGTGGTCTTGCTGCTGCTCGATGCGCAGCAGGATATCTCCGAGCAGGACGCGCACATCGCCGGCTTCGTGCTGGAAACCGGGCGCGCGCTGGTGGTTGGCGTCAACAAGTGGGATGGCCTGACCAGCGACCGCCGCGATGAAATCAAGATGGATATGGATCGCAAGCTGAACTTCCTTTCATTTGCGAAATTCCATTTTATTTCCGCGCTGAAATCCACCGGCATCACGCCTTTGATGAAGTCGATAGATTCTGCGTACGCAGCGGCCATGTCCAACCTGACTACGCCGAAGCTGACGCGCGCCTTGATCGAGGCGGTAGAGCACCAGCAGCCGCGGCGCAAGGGTTCGATCCGTCCGAAGCTGCGTTATGCCCACCAGGGCGGCATGAATCCGCCTATCGTCGTCATCCACGGCAACGCCCTGGAATCGATCGAAGACAACTATAAGCGTTATCTGGAAAAACATTTCAGAGAAACTTTTTCGCTGGTTGGGACTCCATTACGCATCGAGTTCAGATCCAGTCGGAATCCATACGCTCGCCAGGAAAAATAATTTTTTAAAAACACTTTTTTCTGAGCAGTAAATCCGAAAATCGTTTACATTCGTAAAACACCCACCGAGTCATTCGCAGAGTTTATTCTCGATTTCAGTTTGCATCTGACTTCTAATCACAACAACACAGTGGAGTAGCCATGAGTAATAAAGGGCAATTGTTACAAGACCCGTTTTTGAACGCCTTGCGTAAAGAGCATGTTCCGGTTTCCATCTACCTGGTCAACGGCATCAAGCTCCAAGGCCATATCGAATCCTTCGATCAATACGTCGTTTTACTGCGTAATACCGTTACCCAAATGGTATACAAACACGCCATCTCAACCGTAGTTCCTGCACGCGCTGTCAATCTGAATCTTGAATCTGAAGCAGAATAACTATTTGCCATCGGCGAGGGCCGTAGCAGCAACTCAAAAAATCCTATGCGCGCAGCGCTAGTCGGAGTGGACTTCGGCAAAGGCGACTTTGCCGCAAGTCTCGAAGAACTGTCTTTGCTGGCCAAGTCTGCCGGCGCGGTGCCGCTCGTCACCATCACCGGCAGGCGCGGCAGTCCTGACGCCGCCTTGTTTGTCGGTTCAGGCAAGGCACAGGAAATAGCCGACGCCGTGTTTGACGATGAACTTGAAATAGTCATTTTCAATCATGCGCTGTCGCCAGCCCAGCAACGCAATCTCGAACGTGTACTGAAAGTAAGAGTACTGGATCGCACCAGCCTGATACTCGACATCTTTGCCCAAAGAGCCAAAAGCCATGAGGGTAAAGTACAGGTGGAGCTTGCACAGCTGCAACATCTGGCGACGCGGCTGATCCGCGGCTGGACTCACTTGGAACGGCAAAAGGGTGGTATCGGCTTGCGCGGTCCGGGTGAAACCCAGCTGGAAACCGACCGCCGCTTGCTGGGCGACCGGGTCAAGGCCCTGCGCGCCAGGCTCGACAAGCTGCACCGGCAGCATGCAACGCAACGGCGCGCGCGCGGGCGCAGCGCCACTATTTCGATTTCGCTGGTGGGTTACACCAATGCCGGCAAATCAACCTTGTTCAACGCGCTGGCGAAGGCCGGCGTGTATGCGGCGGATCAGTTGTTCGCTACGCTGGACACCACCTCCAGGCGGGTTTACCTGGGCGAGGCGGGCAGTGTGGTGATTTCCGACACGGTCGGATTCATCCGCGAATTGCCGCATCAGCTGGTGGCGGCATTCCGGGCGACCCTGGAAGAGACCATCCATGCCGATTTGCTATTGCATGTGGTGGATGCGGCCAGTCCGGCGCGCATGGAGCAGATCGAGCAGGTAAACCTGGTGCTGAAGGAAATCGGCGCCGACCATATTCCACAGGTTCTGGTGTGGAACAAGATTGACGCGGCGGAACTGGAGCCGGCGGTCGAACGTGATGAGTATGATAAAATTCAGCGAGTTTTTGTTAGCGCGCAAAAGGGCCAGGGCCTGGATTTATTGCGGCAGGCTATCGCCGAATTCGTGACCGGCAACCGGACATCCGGCGATCAGGCGGACGACGATCAGGTGGCAGCGGCATATTCGATACCGGCCGTCGGCAATACGCAGCAGCTGTAACACCGTTCTAAAGTTTTGAAAGCAAGCGCCTCTAACGAGCATTCCAACCTATTTGTTTCATTTACTTAAAGATAACGATCGAATGCTTGGTACCTTATTCAAAAAACTTGGTGTTAAATTTTCGTTGAACGACCCGCAATGGGGCCGGAATTCGCAAAATGACAACAAGCAAAATAACGATGGCAAAAAGCCAAACAACGGCCCCCCGGACCTGGACAAGCTGTGGCAGGATTTCAACCAGCGCCTGACGCGCCTGCTGGGCAACAAAAACGGCGGTGGCGGCGATCCCAGTGGGGGCGGCTTCAATCCGGGCATGAAAGGCGCCGGCGTCGGCGTCGGCGCGATTGCGGCGGTGGTTGCCTTGCTGTGGCTGGCCAGCGGTTTCTTTACCGTGCAGGAAGGCCAGACCGGCGTCGTGATGACTTTCGGCAAGTACAGCCATTCGACCACTCCTGGTTTTAACTGGCGCTGGCCTTACCCGATCCAGAGCCATGAAATCGTCAACGTGTCCCAGGTGCGTACGGTCGAGGTCGGCTATCGCGCCAACGCCAAGAACAAGCAACCCAAAGAAGCCCTAATGCTGACCGATGACGAAAACATCATCGATATCCAGTTTGCCGTCCAGTACACGCTGAAAAGCGCATCCGACTGGGTTTTCAACGTCCGCGATCCGGAAGAAACCGTGCGCCAGGTGGCGGAAACCTCGATTCGTGAAATCGTCGGCAAGAACAAGATGGATTTCGTCCTGTACGAAGGGCGGGAAAAAGTGGCGCTCGATACGAGCCAGCTGATGCAGCAGATCCTCGACCGCTACAAGGCCGGCGTGCAGATCACCAATGTCACGATGCAAGGCGTGCAGCCGCCGGAACAGGTGCAGGCCGCGTTTGACGATGCGGTGAAAGCAGGCCAGGACCGCGAGCGCCAGAAGAACGAAGGCCAGGCTTACGCCAACGACGTGATTCCGAAGGCGCGCGGCGCGGCATCGCGCTTGCTGCAGGAAGCGGAAGCGTACAGCGCCCGCGTCACGGCCAATGCCGAGGGCGATGCCTCGCGTTTCAAGCAGGTCCTGACCGAGTACCAGAAAGCGCCTGCCGTCACGCGGGACCGGATGTACCTGGATACCATGCAGCAGATTTTCGCAAATACGACCAAGGTGATGGTCGACGCCAAGAGTGGGAGCAATTTATTGTATTTGCCATTGGACAAGCTGATTTCACAATCGGTGGCTAACGCCGTGCCGGGCTCGGGCAGCACAGCGGGCAGCGCCGGCGCAGCGTCGCCGGGAATGAAGGACGGCGCCAGCACCGTGGAGACGCGGCCGCAGCCGGATGACCGTTCGCGTGACAGCCGCGACTCCCGCGATCGGGAGGGCCGATAATGAATCGTCTCATCTCCCTGCTGATATTCGTGTTCGCCGCGCTGTGGCTGGTATTTTCGACCATCTTCGTGGTCGACCAGCGCCAGTATGCGATCCTGTTCGCTTTTGGCGAAGTCAAACAGGTGATCAACCAGCCCGGCCTGCATTTCAAGTTGCCGCCGCCGTTCCAGAACGTGCTGTTCCTCGATAAACGGGTCCTGACCATCGATCCGCCGGATACAGACCGTTTTATTACCGCGGAAAAAATGAATATCCTGATCGACGCCTTTGTGAAATGGCGGATCACCGATCCGAAACTGTATTTCGTCAGTTTCGGCGGCGATGAAAAACGCGCCCAGGACCGCATGTCGCAAATCGTCAAAGCCGCGTTGAATGATGAAATCACCAAGCGCACCGTGCGTGAAGTGATTTCGGGCCAGCGCGGCAAGGTGATGGATTCGATTCGTCAAAAGGTGCAGGACGAATCCAAGCAGATCGGTGTCGAAATCATCGATGTGCGCCTGAAGCGGGTCGATTACGTCGACCAGATCAATGCCTCGGTTTACGACCGCATGAAGTCCGAGCGCTTGCGGGTTGCCAATGAATTGCGTTCGACCGGTTCGGCCGATTCGGAAAAGATCCGTGCCGACGCCGACAAGCAGCGGACCGTGATCCTGGCGGAAGCGTATCGCGATGCGGAAAAGATGCGTGGTGAAGGCGATGCCAAGGCTTCGCAGATTTATGCCCAGGCATTCGGCCAGAATCCCGAGTTCTACAAGTTCTATCGCAGCCTTGAAGCTTACCGCGCGAGCTTCAAGACCCGCCAGGACTTGATGGTGATTGATCCGAACTCGGAATTCTTTAAATATTTCCGTAGTCCGGCCGGCGGCGGAGCGGTAGCGCCTGCAAAGAAATAGATTTTTGCTGCAGGGCTAAAGTTGTCTGGGAATGGCGCCCTCGCTTGAGGCGCCATTCCTTATTTTCGACGGCCATATAACTGTGTTTGTTTTATTGGTAACCGAATCCCCCGGTCTTTAGCCGAATTGATCCACAAAAGTAATTTTCCCTAGATTCATTTTTCCTATGCCAAATTGGCTTCTCCCTGAAAACATCGCCGACGTCTTGCCGTCCGAAGCGCGCAAGATCGAAGACCTGCGGCGCCTGATACTGGATAATTTCCGCCTGTACGGCTACGAGCTGGTCATGCCGCCCATGCTGGAATACCTGGAATCGCTGCTGGCCGGCGCCGGCCAGGATACCGACCTGCGCACCTTCAAGCTGGTCGACCAGCTGTCCGGCCGCACCCTCGGCATCCGTGCCGACATGACCACCCAGGTGGCGCGCATCGACGCCCACCTGTTGAACCGCGAATCGGTCACCCGGCTGTGTTACGTCGGCAGCGTCTTGCATACCCGCCAGATCGGCTTGCACGCCACCCGCGAGCCGTTGCAGATCGGCGCCGAAATCTACGGCCACCTGGGGCTCGAAGCCGATGCCGAGATCCAGGAACTGGCGCTGGCGACCCTGGCGCTGGCCGGGATCACCCAGGTACGCCTGGATTTGTGCCATGTTGGCATCTTGCGCACGATTATCGGCGGCGACGACGCCGCCAAGCTGGACGAATCCGAGCTGGTTGCATTGCTGGAAGCCAAGGATCTACCTGGTCTGCGCACTATCAGCGTCAGCTACAAGCCGGACACCCGGGCCGCCTTGCTGGCCTTGCCAGGTTTATATGGCGACGCCGGCGTTTTGCAGCAGGCGCGGCAGGTGCTGCCGGCGCTGCCGGCCATCGCCAAGGCACTGGACGAACTGGAAACTTTGGCGGAAGCAGCCGGGAAAGATTGCGTTACCGTCGATTTAGCCGATTTACGCGGGTATCATTACGAAAGCGGGCTGATTTTCGCCGCCTACGTGCCGGGCCTGCCGAATGCGATACTGCGCGGCGGCCGCTACGACGTTGGCGCGGCGTTCGGCCGTTCGCGTCCCGCCACCGGCTTCTCGATGGATTTGCGAGAGCTGGCAAGACTGATTCCGGTAGCAACCCGCAAGCGCGCGATCCATGCGCCTTGGGGCATTGAAGCAGGTTTGAAGGAAAAGATCGTTGAATTGCGCAAGGCTGGGGAAGTTGTGATCCAGAGTCTGCCCGGTCATGAAAACGATCAAGACGAGTTCGATTGCGACCGCGCGGTTGTACTCGAAAATGGAAACTGGATTATCAAAAATTTGGACTAAGTGATGTTACAGAAAAGCACCGCAAAAAACGTCGTTGTGATTGGCACCCAATGGGGCGACGAAGGAAAAGGCAAGATCGTTGACTGGCTTACCGACCACGCACAGGCAGTCGTGCGTTTTCAGGGCGGCCATAACGCTGGCCATACATTGGTCATCGGCGGTCACAAGACGGCATTGCAGCTGATCCCGTCCGGCATCATGCGCCCCGGCGTCGCCTGCTACATCGGCAACGGCGTGGTGCTGTCGGTGCCCGACCTGCTGCGCGAGATCGACAAGCTGCAGGTGGCCGGGGTGGAAGTCGCATCGCGCCTGAAGATTTCGGAAGCATGCCCGATCATCCTGCCTTACCACACCGCACTCGATGCAGCGCGTGAAGCAGCGCGCGGCGACGCCAAGATCGGCACCACCGGCAAGGGCATCGGCCCGGCCTATGAAGACAAGGTTGCCCGTCGCGCGATCCGCGTGGCCGACCTGCTCAACGAGAAGCGTTTTGCGGAAAAGCTGGCGGCCAACCTGGAATACCACAACTTTGTCCTGACCAATTACCTCAAGGCGCCGGCGGTCGATTACCAGAAGACGCTGGACGACGCCCTGGCGACCGTACCGCGCCTGCGGCCGATGGTGGCCGACGTCTCGAGCGACCTGTACGCCGCTTACAACAACGGCGCCAGCCTGCTGTTCGAAGGCGCGCAGGGCAGCCTGCTGGATGTCGATCACGGCACCTATCCATTCGTTACCTCGAGCAACTGCGTGGCCGGCAATGCCGCTGCCGGCAGCGGTGTCGGCCCTAACATGCTGCATTACATCCTGGGCATCACCAAGGCTTACACCACGCGCGTCGGTTCCGGCCCGTTCCCGTCGGAACTGCCAACCGACCAGGGCGTCGGCAAGCACCTGGCCAGCGTCGGCCACGAGTTCGGCACCGTCACCGGCCGCGCCCGCCGCTGCGGCTGGTTCGACGCCGCGCTGCTCAAGCGTTCGGTGCAGATCAACGGCGTGTCCGGCATGTGCCTGACCAAGCTGGACGTACTGGACGGCCTGGAAACGCTGAAGCTGTGCACCGGCTACACGCTCAACGGCAAGACCGTCGACATCTTCCCGGTCGGCGCCGAAGACGCTGCGCTGTGCCAGCCGATCTACGAAGAAATGCCGGGCTGGAGCGAATCCACGGTCGGCGCCAAATCGATGGACGCCTTGCCGGCCACGGCGCGTGCCTACATCAAGCGCATCGAAGAATTGGTAGGCGTGCCTATCGATATGGTTTCGACCGGTCCTGACCGTGAAGAAACCATCGTTTTACGCCATCCATTTAAATAAAAGCAATATGAACAAATCAGATGATAAAGACCTGTGGGTCTCGTGGGATGAATATCACCGCATAATTGAAAAACTGGTATTGAACGTGCACGCATCCGGCTGGCAGTTCGACCAGGTCTTGTGCCTGGCGCGCGGCGGCCTGCGTCCGGGCGACGTGTTTTCGCGCATTTTCGACGTGCCGCTGGCGATCCTGTCGACCAGTTCCTACCGCGAAGATGCCGGCACGGTGCGCAGCGAACTCGACATCGGCAAGCACATCACCATGAGCCGCGGCGCCTTGTCCGGCCGGGTGCTGGTGGTGGACGACCTGGTCGATTCCGGCGTGACGCTGGACAAGGTCCTGCATCACCTGAAGGAAAACTATGCGCCGGTGACCGAGGTGAAATCGGCAGTGATCTGGTGGAAGGCATGTTCTTCGCTGAAACCGGATTTCTACGTCGATTACCTGCCGACCAATCCGTGGATCCACCAGCCTTTCGAGGAATACGACAGCCTGCGTCCGCACCAGCTGGAAGCCTGGAGCAAAAAGGGCGTATCGCGATAACCAAGCGCGCTGAACAAAAAGCCCCGTTGCTCAGGCAACGGGGCTTTTTTACGCCTGTGCCGCCTATGCCTGTTGTGCCAGGCTGACCCAGCTGGCATCCTGCGCGTGGCTGCGCAGCACCGCTTCGATGAATTCCATCCCTTGCACGCCATCCTCGACCGTGGTGAGGAAACGGCTATGGCTCGGAATGGGGCGGCCATCGTTGCGCGCGGCGATCTGCTGGGCCGCGTCGACATACAGCTGGGCAAACGCTTCCAGGTAGCCTTCCGGATGGCCGGCCGGGACCCGGGTGGCATGTTCCGCGGCTAGGCCTTGCACACGGCCGCGCGTGAGGCATTGCGCCTGGCCGCCTTGCGGCGTGAACCATAGCTGGTTCGGGTTCTCCTGGTCAAACGCCAGGCTGGCCTTGCTGCCGTACAGGCGCAGCCGCAGCGCATTCTCGCAGCCGGTGGCGACCTGGCTTGCCCACAGCGTGCCGCGGGCGCCGTTGGCGTAGCGCAGCATCACTTGCACATGGTCGTCGACCAGCCGGCCCGGCACGAAGGTATGCAGCTCGGCCAGCAGTTGGTCCGGGGTCGCGCCGCTGACGTATTGCGCCAGCTGGTAAGCGTGGCTGCCGACGTCGCCGAGGGTGCCCGCCGGACCGTTGCGCGCCGGATCGGAGCGCCAGCCGAGCGCCGCCGGATCTTGCGTGCCGCCGTTGGCGGCGGCCGTCGCGGCGGGTATTTCGTCGGCCAGCCAATCCTGGGAATACTCCACTTGCAGCAGGCGCAGTTCGCCGAGCGCGCCGGATTCAACCAGTTCCTTGGCATGGCGCACCATCGGGTAGCCGGTATACGTATGGGTCAGGGCAAACACCAGGTTCTTGCGTTGCGCCAGGGCGGCCAGCGCTTGCGCCTCTTGCAGGGAAACGGCGAGCGGCTTGTCGCAGATGACGTGGATGCCGGCTTCCAGGAACGCGGTGGCGACCGGCGCGTGCAGGTAGTTGGGCGTGACAATCGCCACCACATCGATACCGTCCGGGCGGGCGGCTTCGCGCCGCGCCATCTCGCGATAGTCGGAATAGCTGCGGCTGCGCTCCAGGCGTATCGCGGCGGCGCTCGATGCCGCCCGCAGCGGGTTGCCGGACAGCGCTCCCGCCACCAGTTCGTAGTGATCGTCGAGCCGTGCCGCCATGCGGTGCACCGCGCCGATGAAAGCGCCGTCGCCGCCGCCCACCATGCCCAGCCGCAAGCGCCGTGGCAGCCTGGTTTCCTGTTTGCCGTGGTTGATTCCCATGTCTAGTCCAATCCTAATATGTGTGCAATCTGCGAGGCTGGCACCTGGGCGCCGGCAAAATCGTCGAAAGCGCGTTCGCTGACGCGGATGATATGGCTGCGGATGAATTGCGCGCCTTCGGCCGCGCCGTCTTCGGGATGCTTGAGCGCGCATTCCCATTCCAGCACCGCCCAGCCGGGAAAATCGTACTGCGCCATCTTGGAAAAGATGGCCTTGAAATCGACCTGGCCGTCGCCCAGCGAGCGGAAGCGTCCGGCCCGTTCCTGCCAGTCGGAAAATCCGCCGTAGACGCCTTGCCGGCCAGTGGGGCGGAATTCCGCATCCTTGACGTGGAACGCCTTGATGCGCCGGTGGTAGATGTCGATGAAGGCCAGGTAGTCCAGCTGCTGCAGCAGGAAGTGGCTGGGATCGTACAGGATGCTGGCGCGCGGATGGTGGTCGACCGCTTCCAGGAAACGTTCGAAAGTCACGCCGTCATGCAGGTCTTCGCCGGGATGCAGTTCATAACAAAGATCGACGCCGGCGTCGTCGAAGGCGTCCAGCACGGGGCGCCAGCGCCGCGCCAGTTCGGCGAATGCGGTTTCCACCAGTCCTGCCGGACGTTGCGGCCAGGGATACAGGTAGGGCCAGGCCAGGGCGCCGGAAAAAGTGACATGCGCGTGCAAGCCGAGCCGGCGCGAAGCGATGGCCGCGCAGTGCAGCTGATCCTCGGCCCAGGCAGTGCGCGCCGCCACGTCGCCACGCAACGCCGGCGGCGCGAAACCGTCGAACAGCACATCGTAGGCCGGATGGACCGCCAGCAGCTGCCCTTGCAGGTGGGTCGACAGTTCGCTGACCTGCAAGCCGTGCTGCGCCAGCATGCCGGCGATATCGTCGCAATACGCCTGGCTTTGCGCTGCCAGTTCAAGGTTGAACAGGCGCGCGTCGGTAGGCAGCTGCAGGGCCTTGTAGCCCAGCGCGGATGCCCACCTGGCCAGGTTTTCCAGGGTGTCGAACGGGGCCTTGCCGCCCATGTACTGGGCCAGAAACAGGGCCGGACCTAGTATCGTTTTCACGGTGCATTCCTTTCGTGCAGAACATGCAGGACTGCGCCGCCGAAGCAGCGCGGTCCTGCTTTAAAACGGCGAGTCGGGGAAATAAAACTGCTTGGCGTTCTGGTTGGTGATCAGGACCGAAGGGATGATGGTGGTCGCCGGCAGCTTCTCACCCTTGAGGCGGGCTTCGGCGGTCATCTTGATGGCGTCGTAGATGAATTTCGGCGAATACGATACGTCAGCCTTGATCATCTTGTCGCCGTCGATGATTTTCTTGACAGCACCCTTGGCGCCGGCGCCGCCGAAGATTTCCTTGATGTCGCTGCGCTTGGCCTGGTCGATGGCTTTCTGCACGCCGACCGCCATATCGTCATCGGCCGCCCAGACCGCGTCGATCTGGCGGAAGCGGGTCAGGTAGTCCTGCATGACCTTGAAGGCGTCGTCGCGGTTCCAGTTGCCGTATTTGGCGTCGAGGATCTTGATGTCAGGATGGGCTTTCATGACAGCGCTGAAGGCATCGAAACGTTCGTTATCCAGCGTGGTCGGGATGCCGCGCAGCACCACGATGTTGCCCTTGCCGTTCATCTGCTTGGCCAGGTACTCGGCCGGCAGCTTGCCGAACGCCGTGTTGTCGCCGGCGACATAAGCGTCCTGGGCCGCGGTATTGGTCAGGCCGCGGTCAACCACGGTGACATACACACCCTTGCCCTTGACCTGCGCCACCGGCTGGGTAAGCGCCGCCGATTCCAGCGGGAAGATCACCAGGGCATTGATCTTGTTGACGGTCAGCATGTCTTGCAGCTGGTTGGCCTGTTCCGATGCCGCGGCCGAGGTCTTGACGATGATCTTCAGGTCGGGATGGGCTTTTTCCAGTTCTTTCTTGGCTTCATTGGCCCACCACACGATGCCGGAAGTGAAACTGTGGGTAGCGGTCGGAATGGCGACGCCGAGCGTGACCTTTTCGGCGGCGCGGGCGGGCAGGGCGGCGCCATATGAAAATGCGGCCAGTGCAGCGCCCGCCAGCAAGCCGCGGCTAAACATACGATGGATCGAATGCATGGTATCTCCTCCAGGTGGTGGTGCCGCTATCGGCATCCGGTTTTGAAACTACAAACGACAAACAACATGGCGCCGCCGGCAGGAGCCCTCAATGCCGGCCGCGCTGGAAATAAGCTACTGCGATGATGACCACGCCTTGCACTGCCGCGTTCAGGTACACGCTGATGATGCTGGTCAGGTTAAGGATGTTGCTGATCACGGACAGCAGGATCGCTCCTACCACGGTGCCGACGATACGGCCGGATCCGCCTTTGAGCGCTGTGCCGCCCACCACCACGGCGGCAATCGCTTCCAGCTCCCACAGCAGGCCGGTAGTGGGAGATGCCGAACCCAGGCGCGGCACGTACAGCACGGTGGCGATGCCGACGCACACGCCCAGCAGCATATAAGTGCAGGTCTTGACGAAATCGACCCGGATGGCGGCGTAACGGGCTACCTGTTCGTTCGAGCCGATCGCCTGTACGTGGCGGCCGAACGCGGTGCGGTTCAGGATCAGCGCACCGCCCAGCGCTACCGCCAGGAACACCCAGATCGGGATCGGCACGCCCAGCAGGTTGGTGTAGTAGACCGGGCTGTACAAATCCGACAGCTGGTTGTCCAGCGTCAGCGCGCCGCCATTGGCCAGGTAGGTCAGCACAGAGCGGAAGATGCCCAGCGTTCCAAGCGTGACGATGAATGCTTCGATCTTGCCCTTGGTGATCAGCAAGCCGTGCAGGAAGCCGAAGGCCAGGCCGAGCAGCAGCGCCATCGCGATGCCGGTCGTGACGATGGCCAGCGGTCCGAGGGCGCCTGCGCTCATCAGCATGTTCATGAAATAAATCATGCTGCCGGCGATCAGCGCCGCCATCGAGCCGACCGAGAGGTCGATGCCGCCGGAGATGATGACAAACGTCATGCCAACCGCGATGATGCCGATGAAGGCGGTGCGGGTCAGCACGTTCATCAGGTTGTCGACGGTGGCGAAATCGCCGTTGAGCAAGGTGCCGGCGATGCACAGGCCGACCAGTCCGAGCACCGGGCCCAGCCCCTTCAGATGATTGAGGTACTGGAAGAACCGGGCGGATGCGCGGGAATCAACGGGTGCCGGTAGCATGGGAAATCAACTCCTCTTCGGTCAGCTGGTCGCTGGCCAGCGTGGTTTTTACAACGCCTGCGCGCATGACGGCGACGCGATGGCACAGGCCGATCAGTTCGATCAGTTCGGATGAAATGACGATCACCGCCCGGCCTTCGGCCGCCAGGCGCTGGATCAGGAAATAGATGTCGCGCTTGGCGCCGACGTCGACGCCGCGGGTCGGCTCGTCCAGGATCACCACGCGCGGATCGGCGTGCAGGTATTTGGCCAGCGCCAGCTTTTGCTGGTTGCCGCCGGACAGCATGCGCGCCTTCACCTGCGGATTGCCGGTGCGGATGTTGAAATCCTGGATGGCGCGGGCGAGCGCCTGTTTTTCAGCCTGCAGGTCGAGCAGGGGGTGGCTGTATCGCTCCAGCGTCATCAGGGTCAGGTTTTCGCGCAGGCCGAGATCGACATGCAAGCCCTTGCCCTTGCGGTCTTCGCTCAGGTAAGTCAGGCCGTGCTGCATGGCTTGCCGCGGGCTGCGCAGGTCCAGCTGCTTGCCGCCGATGGCGATGCGGCCGCCGCTGCGCGGGCGCAGGCCGATCAGCGCTTCCATGGCTTCGGTGCGGCCGGCGCCGACCAGTCCGGCAAAACCCAGGATTTCGCCGGCGCGCACTTCAAAACCGAGGTCTGGGATCCAGCCTGGCACCACCAGGTTTTCCACCTTGAGCAGGACCGGGGCATCCGCCGCCGGCAGCATCTTGGGCGGGAACATGTCCGACACGTCGCGTCCCACCATCAGGTTCGCCATCTGGTGGCGGTCCAGGCTGGCGGTCGGTTCGCGGGTGATGAAACGGCCGTCGCGCATGATGATGACTTCATCCGTGTGGTGTTCGATTTCGTCGAGCTTGTGCGAGATGTAGATGATGGTGACGCCTTGCTGCTTGAGCTGCGCCATCAGGGCAAACAGCCTTTGCGTCTCGCTCGATGTCAGCGTTGCGCTGGGCTCGTCCATGATCAGCAGGCGCGCCTTGCGCGACAACGCCTTGGCAATTTCCACCAGCTGTTTCTCGGCGACGATCAGGGCGCTGACCTTGGTGTCAGGGCTCAAGTCCAGCCCCACCTGGGCCAGGCAGGCTGCGGCTTCGCTGCGCATGGCGGCGTCATCCAGCAGCCAGCCCTTGCGTTTTTCATGGCCGAGGAAAATGTTCTGGGCGATGGTCAGGTGCTCGGCCAGATTGAATTCCTGGTGGATCAGGACGATGCCGCATGCCTCGGCCTGGCGCGAACCGGTGAAATGGCGGCTTTGGCCGTCGATGAGCAGTTCGCCTTCAGTGATGTTTTCATAACCGGCAAGTATCTTCATCAAGGTCGATTTGCCGGCGCCGTTTTCACCCAGCAAACCGTAGACCCGGCCCAGTTCCAGGTCGAAGCTGACGCCATGCAGCACACGCACCGCGCCAAAATCCTTGCGGATATTCTCGAAGCGGACGGCGACGCTCATGGTCAGCTGCTTTCTCTCTGGACCAGCTGGTGAGGCAGCAGCACGCCTTGCACCGTCGCTTCCGGATCAGCCAGCCGCTGCAGCAACAGCTGCGCCGCGGTTTCGCCGAGGGCACGCATGGGCTGGGCGATGGTGGTCAGCGCCGGCCAGGTCTGCGCGGCGATGGCGATATCGTCGAAACCCACCACGGCAACTTCCTCCGGCACCCGTTTGTTCATCTGGCGCAGGGCGCTCAGGGCGCCGATGGCCAGCGTGTCCGATACTGCGAATACGGCCGTGGGCGCGTCCGGCTGCGCCATCATTTGCAGGGTGGCGTGCTTGCCGGCTTCGTAGTCCAGGCTGTCGACCTGGCGCCGCCATTCCGGGCGCGCCTGCAATCCGGCGGACTGCAAGGCGTCAAGGTAACCGCGCTGGCGCTCGCGCGCATAGCGATAGCGCTGGTCCGAGTTGACCAGGCCGATCCGGGTATGGCCGCGGGCTATCAGGTGGCGCACGGCGTCGCCGGCGGCGCGGTAGTTGTCGACGCCGACATACGGCACGGCGATGCCGGGATCGAATTCGCAGCAGGCGACCCACGGCAGGACATTCGATTCGTTGGCCAGGGCGTGCTGCACGGTGTCGGGATCGAGGCAGATTGCGCCGTCGGCGCGGTGGGTGCGCAACAGGTCGAAGTAGGCGCTTTCGCGTCCGGCTTCGGCGCCGGTATCGCACAGCATGACGAAATAACCGTGCTCGCGCGCCACGCTGTCGATGCCGCGCACGATCTCCGAATAAAACGGATTGCCGACGTCCGGCACCATGGTCAGCAGCAGGCGGCTGGCGGCGGTGCGCAGGTTGCGCGCCAGGTGGTTCAGGCGGTAGCCGAGCGCCGTCACGGAGGCCATGACCTTGTCGCGGGTCCCTGGCCGCACGCCATCCATGTCGTTCATGACGCGTGATACGGTAGCCACCGATACGCCGGCATGCAGGGCGACAGCGGAGATCGAGGCAGACGTGGATTTAGGCGGCATGTGAGGAATTCGTTTGCTGTGGCCAAATTAAATGTAATCGATTACATTTGTTTTATACGTGCTCGCCGCGTGGCTGGCAAGATGAATCCATGCTGTGATGCAACATCAAAACTGGATAGGGAAAGGGCAAGGAGAGGGAGAATTCAAGCGCAAGAAAGGGTTCAGAAAATAACCGAAACCGGGGTATCACCGTGGTCAAACAAAAAAAGGATATGTCTATGAGCAGCATTGCAAGCAGAAGCACCGTCGCAACGCCTTTCGAACAGCACCCGCAGACCTGGCGCGCAGTCATTTCATCGTCCATCGGCAATGCCCTGGAATGGTTCGATGTCTTGCTGTACAGCGCCATGGCGGTCACCATCGCCAAGCTGTTTTTCCCGACCTCGAACCAGACCGTCTCGCTGCTGATTACCTTTGCCACCTTCGGCGTCTCGTTTTTCATGCGGCCGCTGGGAGCGGTCGTCATCGGCGCCTATTCCGACCGGGTCGGCCGCAAGGCGGCCTTGACGCTGTCGATCCTGCTGATGATGATCGGCACCTTGCTGATCGCCATCATGCCGACCTACGCGCAGATCGGCCTGTGGGCGCCGGCTGGTATCGTGCTGGCGCGCTTGCTGCAAGGTTTTTCCGCCGGCGGCGAATTCGGCAGCTCGACCGCTTTCCTGGTGGAGCATGCGCCGCACCGGCGCGGATTCTTTTCCAGCTGGCAGGTCGCCAGCCAGGGCCTGAGCATCGTGCTGGCGGCGCTGGCGGGTGCGCTGCTGTCGTCGCAGCTCTCCACCGAGCAGCTGGAATCCTGGGGCTGGCGCTTGCCGTTTTTCTTCGGACTGCTGATCGGGCCGGCCGGCTATTACATCCGCAAGAACCTGGAAGAGTCGCCTGAGTTCGCCCAGGCCGACGCCACCCGCACGCCGCTGCGCGACATCATGGCGAGCCAGAAGATGCGCCTGCTGATCGGTTCCGGCAGCGTCATCATGGCTACCGTGTCGGTCTACCTGGTGGTGTACATGCCGACCTATGCGGTCAAGCAGCTGGGCATGACTTCGACTGCCTCGTTCAGCGCCACCATCCTGGCCGGCCTGATCATGCTGCTGTTTTCGCCGGTGGTCGGCCAGTTGTCCGACAGATATGGCCGCACCCCGTTCATGCTGGGCAGCAGCGTGCTGTTCGTGCTGCTGACTTACCCGTTGTTTTCCTGGCTGTCGCTCAACCCGAGCTTTATCAACCTGCTGCTGGTGCAAGGCGTCATCGGCTTGCTGATGACCATGTATTTCGCCTCGATGCCGGCGCTGCTGTCTGACATTTTTCCTGTCCAGACCCGTGGCACCGGCATGTCCCTGAGCTACAACATCGCGGTGATGATTTTCGGCGGCTTTGCAGGCATGACGATTACCTGGCTGATTGCGGTTACAGAGAACAAGCTGGCGGTGACCTTTTACGTGATCGGCGGGGCATTGCTGAGCGTGCTCGCCACGCTTGCCGCGCGCTACAAGCTGCGCTTGCGTTAAATCCTGGAAATGCATGGCAGTCAATGTAGCTTGCCTGTCATGCAAAAAATATTCGATTAAAAAATTAAACGAAAAATTGTTTCTATTTTTGGGAATCGTGCCTACAATGGCAGAAAGCGGCAAGCAGACCAAAATACAAACATAGACACGGAGATGAACCATGATGAACGTTGCGGTATTCGGCGCCGGCCGTATCGGCAAGATCCATGCGGGCAACCTGGTGCTGCAGCCGGGCGCCAGGCTGAAATATGTGAGCGACGTCAACCTCCAGGCGGCGCAGGAACTGGCGGCGCAGCACGGCGCGCAAGTGGCGGATATCGATAGCGTCCTGGCCGATCCCGGCATCGGCGCGGTGCTGATTGCTTCCAGCACCGACACCCACGCAGAGCTGATCATGCGGGCGGCGGCGGCAGGCAAGGCGATCTTTTGCGAAAAGCCGGTCGACCTGACGCTGGAGCGCGCCAAGGCATGCGCGCGCGCGGTGGCGGACGCCGGCGTGACTTGCATGATCGGTTTCCAGCGCCGCTTCGATCCGACATTCCATGCGCTGAAGACGCGCCTGGCCGCAGGGGAAATCGGCGACCCGGAAATGCTGATCGTCACCAGCCGCGATCCTGGCGCGCCGCCGGTGCCGTATATCAAGAGCTCGGGCGGCATATTCAAGGACATGCTGATCCACGATTTCGACATTTTCCGCTGGATACTGGATGACGAGGCTGTCAGCATCTCGGCCACCGGCAGCTGCCTGACCGACCCGGCGATCGCCGAAGCCGGCGACATCGATTGCACCGCTGTCACCATCCGCAGCCGGCGCGGCCGCCTGTGCCAGATCAATACCAGCCGCCGCGCCGCCTATGGCTACGACCAGCGTTTCGAAGTGCTGGGCAGCAAAGGCATGCTGCAGGCCGGCAATCACAAGCCGACCGAAGTGAGCGCCGCCACCGGGCACAGCGTCAGCCAGGACAAGCCGGAACATTTTTTCCTGGAGCGCTATCGCGCTGCCTATGCCAGCGAGATCGCCCATTTCTTTGATGCGGTGGTCAACCGGGTTGCCGTGCGCACCACGATAGAAGACGGCGTCAAGGCCCTGGAGCTGGCTGAGGCGGCAACCCTGTCGTGGCGTGAAAACCGCACCATCGAGCTGGCCAAATGAGCCGGCCGCGGACATTGAAAGTTGGCATCGTCGGCCTTGGCAGGCTAGGGCGGCGCCATGCGGAAAACCTGATGTCGCGGGTGGCCGGCGCTGAGCTGGTGGCAGCTTGCAGTCCCTTGCCGGCGGAACTCGAATGGGCGCGCGACACGTTGCAGGTGCCTTACCTGTATGCCGATTACCAAGCCTTGCTGGCGCATGACGGGCTGGATGCGGTGTTCCTGGTGACGCCGACATCCTTGCACCCGCAGCAGATCATCCAAGCCTTGCAAGCCGGCAAACACGTGTTTTGCGAAAAACCCTTGTCGCTGGACCTGGAAGATTGCCGCCGGGTCAGCGCCGAGGCGGCACGCCATCCGCAGCTGAAGGTGATGATCGGCTTTGTGCGCCGTTTCGACGCCAGCTACCAGGATGCGTACCAGAAAATCCAGCAGGGCGCCATCGGTGCGCCGTTCATGGTGTATTCGCAGACTTGCGACCAGCACGATCCGGATGGGTTTTTCGTCAAGTTCGCCGCCACCAGCGGCGGCATCTTCCTCGATTGCAGCGTGCACGATATCGACCTGGCGCGCTGGCTGCTCGGCAACCCGCGGGCGGTCCGGGTCTATGCCGGCGGCACCCGCGCCATCCACCAGGACCTGCAGCAGTTCCAGGACGTCGATAACGGCGTCGCCATTTGCGAGTTCGACAACGGCAAGATTGCCACCTTTTATGCCTCGCGCACGATGGCGCACGGGCATGACACCATGACGGAAATCACGGGGACGGCGGGACGCCTGACAGTGGGCGGCAATCCGCGCAAGAACCGTGTGGAGATTGCCGATGCCCATGGCGTCCGCAACGAATGCCTGCCCAGTTTCTTCGAGCGTTTTGAGGATGCCTTCCTGACCGAGGTCAGTACTTTCGTGGATGCGATACGCCGCGAGCAAAAGCTGGAGCTCACCCTGGATGACGCTACCGAGGCGACCCGGATCGGTATTGCCTTGCGTGAGTCGCTGCTGTCAAGGCAGGCGGTGTTGCTGTAGCTGTCATTGCCGTGTCGCATGCAGCAGCATTGGGCTGGACCGGCAGGCGTGATGGGAAAAGAAGGGATGGACCGGGATTAAGGCTTTACCTGGGGCGCGATGAAATAGACGATTGAAACCAGCATGCCTGTCGCGCCGATCAGTTTCCAGGTCAGTCCATGCAACTCCTTGCGCATGCTGGAGAATTCTTTATGCAGGTTAGAGAATTCCTTATGCATGTTAGAAAACTCCTTATGCATGCTGGAAAATTCTCTGTGCATGGTGGATTCGAGGTCTTTCAAATCGGATTTTGTGGCGCAGGTATCCAGCCTTGTTTCTATACGGGAAAGGCGCTCACGCGCGTCTCCTGCAAACTCTTCAAGTTTGCTGACCCTTGTGTCCAATACGCCTGCATGGCAGTTGCCCGCAGGAAGGTTCGACTTCTGCGCCTGCGGGCGTTTGCTCGGGATATGTTTAAGTTCCGTCATGACTTTCCTTAAGGCATGCCACCTCAGAACGTCATTGTGAATGTGCGGCGGCATTGCCTGGGAAATATTAGCGCAGTTTCAGTGCTTTTTATTCATCATAACCTTCAATTGCGCCGGTTTCTTCTACATTAAGCTCTAACCTATAAGCCAAGGCTATAAACAGCGCCTGGCACAGGCACATCGCATTGGTCAGCGAACGGAAGGCGAAGGCGCTGCCTTCTTTCACCGTCAGCAAGACAGACGCGTGCCGCGCCAGCGGACTCAGCTGGCTGTCGGTGATGACCAGCGACTTGGCCTGGTGGTGGTGCGCCAGCCGCACGCAAGCCTGGGTTTCCTTGCCGTAAGGAGTAAAGCTGATCGCGATCACGACGTCATTCTTGCCGATGCTGCGGATCTGCTCGCGGATCATGCCGCCCAGGCCTGACAGCAGGTGCACGCGCTTGTTGGTGTGCTGCAAGGCGTACACGATGTAGCTGGCGATGGGGAAAGAGCGGCGCACGCCGATCACGTAGATGTTATCGGCCTTCTGCAGCAGCTTGACCGCGGCGTCGAACTGCACGTCGTCCATGCCGTTCAACAGCTCGTCCAGGCCGCTGCGGCTGGCGGCGATGAATTCGCGCGCCATCGAGCCGCCGGTGAGCGGGGTCGGCTTGGCGTCGATCAGCTTGCGTATCCGCTGCTGGTAGTTTTGCGACGGTATCGCCTGCGCCGTATAGGCGTCGCGAAACACCGCCTGCATCTCGCTGAAGCCGCTGAAGCCGAACTGCTTGGCAAAACGCACGATGGCGGACGGCTGCACATCGCAATGCTCGGCGATGTCGCTGATCCGTTCCAGCATCAGGCTGCTGCGATGCTGTTCCACATAGGTGGCGATAATCTTCAGCTGGCGCGAAAGCGTTGCGTATTGTTCGGCGATTTGCAGCATCAGCTGGTCGACAGTCGGCGTATCTGCCATGGTGTTCTTTCTGGTTTATGTCGTGAAGCAATTATAAAGAAAATTTGGCAAGTGAAAATAAAATTCTAATTTAAATTTAATTGAAAAAAACGTTGCATATTGCACCTGCTTGTTCTATTGTTTAATACCGACGACGCTGTCGGATCCGGGCGATCAGCCTAAAAGCTAGTGAACAAAACAACAACGGAGACAACTATGCAACGACTCAGATGCAAGGGCCTGGCCAGGGCCTTGATGGTGACGGCGCTGGCGATGAGCTTTGGCGCCATGAACCCCAGTTATGCCGCAAATGAAAAATTCGTCCTGATCAGCCACGCACCGGACTCCGATTCCTGGTGGAACACCATCAAGAACGCCATCAAGCAGGCCGGCGAAGATTTTAACGTCACGGTCGATTACCGCAACCCGCCGAACGGCGACCTGGCCGACATGTCGCGCCTGATCGAACAGGCGGCGGCCCGCCACTACGATGGCGTGATCGCCAGCATTGCCGATTTCAGCGTGCTGAAAAAAGCCATGGAAAACGTCACGGCCAAGAAGATCCCGCTGGTCACCATCAATTCCGGCACCCAGCAGCAAAGTGAAGAGCTGGGCGCGGTGATGCACGTCGGCCAGCCGGAATACGATGCAGGCAAGGGCGCCGGGGAAAAGGCCAAGGCCGCTGGCATCAAGTCTTTCCTGTGCGTCAACCATTACGCTACCAACCCGTCCTCGTTTGAACGCTGCCGCGGTTTTGCCGAAGCCATCGGCGCCGACTATAAAAAATCGACGCTGGACGCAGGCCAGGACCCGACCGGCATAGAGAGCAAGGTCAGCGCCTACCTGCGCAACAATCCCGGCACCCAGGCAGTGCTGGCGCTCGGTCCGGATTCAGCCTCGCCAAGCCTGCGCGCGCTGCAAAAGATGGGCTTGAAAGGCAAGATGTGGTTCGCCACCTTCGACCTCTCCGAAGAAGTCGCCAAAGGCATCAAGGACGGCTCGGTGCAGTTTGCGATTGACCAGCAGCCCTACCTGCAAGGTTATATCCCGGTCGCCGTGCTGGCCATCATGACGCAAAACAAGACCACTGATGTCGCCACCATCCAGGCCAAGCTGAAAGCCAATCCGAAATTCCAGGCACGGCTGGCCGAATATGGCCTGGCGCCGCTCTACGGACCGCGCCACATCAGTTCCGGTCCAGGCTACATCACCAAGGACAATCTCGACAAAGTGTTGAAATACGCCGGCCAGTACCGCTGATCGGGGCCCTGTCTTACACGGCTGCCCGTGACGGCGACGGCGCGGGCAGCCAGGCGGAAATCCAGGGGGACGATGCACCCCGGGCCTTGTTACGCCCACCGCATCTCGCCATGCCTCAACCGGCCGGTCCGACACGCGGCTAACGCGGTTAAGTTAATACATGCAGGAGATACAACCATGAATTCAAGCAGTGCGCACGCTGACAAGCTAGGCGCGGACGGCAGTGGCCCGGCGCAGCAGAAGAGCGCGCCGAAAGACGAACGGGTGCGCCAGGAAGGCTCCTTGAAGCGCTTCCTCGGACGGCCGGAATTCGCCTCGCTGGCAGGCGCTATCCTGGTCTTTATCGTATTCGGTTTTGCCGCCGGCGATTCCGGCATGTTCAACCTGGACGGCGTGGTCAACTGGATGCAGGTGGCGGCCTACCTGGGCCTGATTTCGATCGGCGCCTGCGTGCTGATGATCGCCGGCGAGTTCGACCTGTCGATCGGTTCGATGATCGGCTTTGCCGGCATGATGGTGGCGATTCCCACTGTCTACTTCCACTGGCCGTTCTGGCTGGCGGTCATGTTTGCCTTCGCCGGTTCGATGGCATTGGGCTGGCTCAACGGCTACCTGGTGGTCAAGACCCGGCTGCCTTCCTTCATCGTCACGCTGGCGTTCATGTTCATCTTGCGCGGCCTGACGCTGGCGCTGTCGATCATGTTCGCCAACCGCACCATCGTCAGCGGCGTCGGCGACCTGGCGGCCAACGACTGGCTGGGCAGCTGGCTGTTCACCGGCAATCTCGGCAGCGGACTGTTCCGCTGGATGGCCAGCCATGGCTGGATCGCTGCCATGAGCAATGGCCAGCCGCTGGTCGCCGGCATCCCCAAAGTCATCGTCTGGTGGCTGGTGCTGGCGCTGGGGGCCAGCTTTGTCCTGGCGCGCACCCGGTTCGGCAACTGGATCTTCGCTGTCGGCGGCGACGCCAACGCCGCCAAGAATGTCGGCGTGCCGGTGAAGCGGGTCAAGACATCGCTGTTTGTGTTTACCGCCTTTTGCGCCTGCCTGTTTGCCGTGCTGCAGGTAGCCGACGTCGGCTCGGCCGCGGCCGACCGCGGCCTGCAAAAGGAGTTCGAAGCCATCATCGCTGCCGTGATCGGCGGCGCCTTGCTGACCGGCGGTTACGGTTCGGTGATCGGCGCCTGCTTCGGCGCCCTGATTTTCGGCGTGGTGCAGATCGGCATCACCTATACCAATCTCAATTCCGACTGGTTCCGTGTGTTCCTCGGCGTGATGCTGCTGGTGGCGGTATTGTTCAACAACTATGTCCGTCGCCGCGTGACGGAGGCGAGGTAATCATGAGCGATACCATTTTAGCCCTGGAAAATGTCAGCAAGTATTTCGGTTCGGTGATCGCCCTGCAAAATGTCACCTTGCGCCTGAAAAAAGGCGAGGTGCATTGTCTGCTGGGCGACAACGGCGCCGGCAAGTCGACCTTGATCAAGACGCTGGCGGGCGTGCACAAGCCCTCCGAAGGGGAGTACCTGGTGGACGGCAAGCCGGTCTCCTTCAATTCGCCGAAAGAGGCGCTGGATGTCGGCGTGGCCACCGTGTACCAGGACCTGGCGCTGGTGCCGCTGCTGTCGGTGGCGCGCAATTTCTTCATGGGGCGCGAGCCGACCAAGAAAGTGTTCGGCATCACCGTCATGGATATCAACTACGCGGCCGAGACTGCGCGCGCAAAGCTGGCTGAAATGGGCATCATGGTGCGCGATCCGCATCATGCGATAGGCACCATGTCGGGCGGCGAAAAGCAATGCCTGGCGATTGCCCGCGCGATTCATTTCGGCGCCCGCGTCCTGATCCTGGACGAACCGACCGCGGCGCTCGGCGTGAAGCAGTCGTTCAATGTGCTCAAGCTGATCCACAAGGCCCGCGAACGCGGCATTTCGGTGATTTTCATTACCCACAATGTGCATCACGCCTATCCGATCGGAGATTCCTTCACCTTGCTCAACCGTGGCAAATCAATGGGCACCTTCACCAAGGACAACGTCACCAAGGATGAAGTCCTGGACATGATGGCGGGCGGCGCGGAAATGCAGACGCTGATGAATCAGTTGGAAGGCATACAGGTTTAAAGGAAGGCACTCATGCTAAACACTAACAATACCTTCGCATCTGGGCGCAAGCTCGATGTGGTTTGCATCGGGCGCCTGGCGGTAGACCTGTATGCGCAGCAGATCGGCGCGCCGCTGGCGGATGTCAGCAGTTTTGCCAAATACCTGGGCGGGTCTTCCGCCAACATCGCTTTCGGCTGCGCCAGGCTGGGCCTGAAATCGGCGATGCTGGCGCGGGTAGGCAACGAGCATAACGGCCAGTTCCTGACGGCGGCGCTGGCGGCCGAGGGCTGCGATGTCAGCCAGGTCAAGGTCGATCCGGAGCGGCTGACCGCGCTGGTGATGCTGGGCTTGAAAGACAAGGACACTTTTCCTTTGATTTTCTACCGGGACAATTGCGCCGACATGGCGCTGGCCGAAGAGGACATCGATGAGGCGTTCATCGCCTCCAGCAAGGCGCTGCTGATTACCGGCACCCATTTTTCAACGCAGCAGGTGCACCGCAGCAGCAGCCTGGCGCTGGAATATGCACGCCGCAACAATGTCCGCACGGTGCTCGATATCGACTACCGGCCGGTGCTATGGGGGCTGACGCAAAAGGGCGACGGCGAGACGCGTTTCATCGCCAACGACGGCGTGACGGTGCACCTGCAAGGGATCTTGCCGAAATTCGACCTGGTGGTCGGCACCGAAGAAGAATTCATGATCGCCGGCGGCGGCCGCGACATCATCGCTTCCTTGCAAGCGGTGCGCGCAGTGAGCCAGGCAACGCTGGTGGTCAAGCGCGGCCCGCTAGGATGTGCCGTGATCCATGGCGCCATTCCCAACTCGCTGGATGAAGGTTTCAACTACCAGGGCGTGCAAGTCGAGGTGCTCAATGTGCTGGGCGCCGGCGATGCTTTCCTGTCGGGATTCCTGAAGGGCTGGCTGAACGGCGAAGACGATGAAAGCTGCTGCCGATACGCCAATGCCTGCGGCGCCCTGGTGGTGTCGCGCCATGCCTGCGCGCCGGCGATGCCGACGCCGGTCGAACTGGCCTATTTCCTTGACCATGCGGAACGCATGCAGCGGCCCGACCGGGACGCGCACCTGCAGCGGCTGCACCGGGTCACGGCGCCGCGCAAAACCTGGGATGAGGTGAATGTATTCGCCTTCGACCATCGCAACCAGTTCTTTGAACTGGCGCGCGAATCGGGCGTCAGCGAAGCGCGCTTGCCGCAGCTCAAGCAGCTGCTGGTGCAGGCCGTGGCCGCCACCGAGCAGGCGTTGGGCCTGCCAGGGAAGATAGGCATATTGGCCGATGACCGGTATGGCCAGGATGCGCTGAATGCGGCGACCGGACGCGGCTGGTGGATCGGCCGCACAGTCGAACTGCCGCTCTCGAATCCGCTGGAATTCGACTACGGCCGTTCGATTGGTTCGCATCTGCTGAGCTGGCCCAAGGAACATGTAGTCAAGTGCCTGGTGCAGTTTCATCCGGACGATGCGGTAGAAAAGCGCCTGGAGCAGGAAGCGCAGATCCGCGGCCTGTATGAGGCGGTGCAGGTCAGCGGCCATGAACTGCTGCTGGAAATCATCCCGCCCAAGGATTTGCCGAAGGCTGAGGATACCGTGCTGCGCGGCATCAAGCGCCTGTACAACCTGGGAATCTACCCCGAATGGTGGAAACTGGAATCGATGTCGGCCCAGCAGTGGCAGGCGATCGACAGCCTGATTGCCGAGCGCGATCCCTATTGCCGCGGCGTGGTGCTGCTGGGGCTGGCGGCGCCGGTAGAAGAACTGGCCGCGGGTTTCCGTGCCTCGCGGCACAGCAAGACCTGCCGCGGTTTCATGGTGGGGCGGACGATTTTCCATGAACCGTCCAAGCTGTGGCTGCAAGGGCAGATAGACGATGCCGCCTTGATCCGGCAGGTAAGGACAACTTTCGAGAAACTCATCGGCGTCTGGCAAGCCAGCCGCAGCGAAGAACCGGCAGCGGAGCGCGCAGCATGAATGCAAAAACCATACGCCTGACCATGGCGCAAGCATTGGTGCGCTACCTGGCCGCCTTGCGGGTCGATACGGCAGGCGGCCAGGCGCCGTTGTTCGGCGGCGTCTTCGCCATCTTCGGCCATGGCAACGTGGCCGGCCTGGGCGAGGCCCTGTACCAGCATCGGGAACAGCTGCCGACCTATCGTGCGCATAACGAACAAGCCATGGCCCATGCTGCCATCGCCTATGCCAAGACCAACATGCGACGGCGCATGATGGCGGTCACCAGCTCGATCGGGCCGGGCGCCACCAACCTGTTGACGGCAGCGGCGCTGGCGCATGTGAACCGTTTGCCGGTGTTGCTGCTGCCGGGCGATATCTTCGTTTCGCGGCGGCCCGATCCGGTGCTGCAGCAGGTGGAAAATTTCCAGGACGGCGGCGTGTCTGCCAATGATGCATTCAAACCCCTGTCGCGTTATTTTGACCGCATCTGCTATCCGGAGCAGTTGCTGACAGCCTTGCCGCGCGCGATCCAGGTGCTGACCGACGCCGCCGAATGCGGCCCGGTGACGCTGGCGTTGCCGCAGGACGTGCAGGCCATGGCTTACGACTATCCGGTCGATTTTTTTGCGCCGCAGACGGTCAGGTTCCGCGCCCGCGGACCGGCGTCGGACGAGCTGCAGGAGGCGCTGGCGTTGCTGAAAAACGCCCGGCAGCCCTTGATCGTGGCCGGCGGCGGTGTGCTGTACGGCGAAGCCACCGAAGCGCTGCGTGCGTTTGCTGAAAAACATGCGGTGCCGGTGGCGGAAACCCAGGCCGGCAAAAGCGCCTTGGCCTGGCGCCATCCCCTGCAGCTGGGCGCGCTTGGCGTAACCGGTTCGCCGGCTGCCAACGCCTTGGCGCAGAAGGCCGATGTGGTGATTGCAGTCGGTACCCGGCTGCAGGATTTCACTACCGGTTCGCACTCCCTGTTCGGCCAGGCAAAACTGCTGAGCATCAATGTCAATGCGGTCGATGCCATGAAGTGGCAGGGCACGCCGATGCTGTCCGACGCCCGGCTGGGGCTGGCTGCCTTGTCGCAAGGCTTGCAGGACTGGCGTTCCAGCACCGGCTGGCACGCGCTGGCGCTGGAACAGGCCAGCAGCTGGCGGACCACGGTCGACAAGATCACCGGCCAGCGGGAAATAGAAGCGCCGGCCTTGCCGTATGACGGCGAAGTGATCGGCGCGGTGCAGCGTTCCAGCATCGATTCGACCGTGCACGACATCGTGGTGTGCGCCGCCGGCACCTTGCCGGCCGAGCTGCACAAGCTGTGGCGCACCTCGACCCCGGGCGGCTACCACGTCGAATACGGCTATTCGTGCATGGGCTACGAGATTGCCGGCGCGCTCGGCGTCAAGCTGGCGCAGCCGGACCGCGACGTGATCGTGATGGTGGGCGACGGCAGCTACCTGATGATGAATTCGGAGATCGCCACGTCGGTCATGCTGGACAAGAAACTGATCGTCGTGGTGCTGGACAACCGCGGCTACGGCTGCATCAACCGCCTGCAGCAGGCTTGCGGCGGCGCGCCGTTCAACAACATGCTGGAGGATTGCCTGCAAGGACCGCAGGGCGCGCCGGCCATCGATTTCGCCGCGCATGCCAGGTCGCTTGGCGCGCTGGCGGAAAACGTCAAGACCATCGCCCAGCTGGAAGCGGCGCTGCAGCGGGCGCGCGCCGCCGACCGTACCTACCTGGTATGCATCGATACCGACCCCGCGCGTACCACCGAGGATGGCGGCTGCTGGTGGGAAGTGGCGGTGCCGGAGGTATCCGGGCGGCAGCAGGTGCAGGCCGCGCGGGCCGAATACGAACAAGCGCGCCATAGCCAAAAAGTGTGAGGCTTAATAGAGTGAGTGTTAATAATGTAATGCAGCGAGAGAAACCATGACATTTAACGTAAAGATCGGCATCAACCCGATTTCCTGGATGAACGACGACCTGCCGTCGCTGGGCGGCGAGACGCCGTTGGAAACGGCGCTGGCGGAAGGCGCCCAGATCGGTTATCGCGGCTTCGAGCTGGGCAACAAGTTTCCCAAGGAGCCGGCGGCGCTGGCGGCCGTGCTCGGCAAATACCGGCTGGAATGCATTTCGGGCTGGTATTCCGGACGCCTGGCGACCGGCTCGGTCGAGGATGAAATCGCCGCCGTCGGCCCGCACCTGCGGCTGCTGGCGGAAAACGGCTCCAAGGTCATGGTGTACGGCGAAGTCGCCAACGCCATCCAGGGCCGGCCGGATCCCCTGTACAAGCGGCCGCGTTTCCTGACCGACCCGGAGTGGCAGCAATACGCTGAACGGCTGACGGCGTTTGCGCGCTTTACCTTGTCGCACGGCGTGCGCCTGGCCTACCACCATCACATGGGCGCTTACGTCGAAACGCCAGCCGATGTCGAACGCCTGATGGCGCTGACCGGCGACGAAGTCGGCCTGCTGTTCGACAGCGGCCATATCACCTTTGCCGGCGGCGACCCCGTGCAAGTGCTGGAGCAGCTGCTGGAAACTTGTCCCAAGCGCGTCTGCCACGTCCACTGCAAGGATGTGCGGCCGGCAGTGGTGAAGATGGCGCGCAACGGCAACTGGAGTTTCCTGCAGGCCGTGATCAACGGCGCGTTTACGGTGCCGGGCGATGGCGCCATCGATTTCGGCGGCCTGCTGCGCCTGCTGCATCGCCATGGCTACGCCGGCTGGCTGGTGGTCGAGGCGGAGCAGGATCCAGCCGTCGCCCCGAGCTATCAATATGCCGAAATGGGCTACCGCCATCTGGCCGAGCTGGTGCAAGCCATCGGCAACGAGAGGGAGGCAGCATGAGCTTGCTTGTCAAAGGCCAGGCGCAAGGGCGGGAAATCGTCAGCGTCACGCCGCAATCGGCCAACTGGCGTTTTGTCGGCTTTGCCGCCTATCGCCTGGCGGCTGCTGAACGGATCCGCTTCGATACCGCCGAGCGCGAGGTATGCATCGTGGTGCTGCGCGGCGTGGTCAGCGTGCAGGCCGGCGACCACGCATGGAAAGAAATCGGCGAACGGCAAAGCGTGTTTGACCAAAGTTCGCCGTATGCCGTGTACGTGCCGCACAGCCATGCGGTCACCATCAGCGCCCATGGCGATGCCGAGATTGCGGTTTGCAGCGCCCCCGGCCATGGCAGCCTGGCAGCGCGCCTGATCGAACCCGGCATGGCCAAGCGTTCGGTGCGCGGGCAGGGCAGCAATACCCGTTACGTCTGCGACATCCTGCCGCAGACCGAACCGGCCGATCACTTGCTGGTGGTGGAAGTCGTGACGCCCGGCGGCCATTCTTCAAGTTACCCGCCGCACAAGCACGATACCGACAACCTGCCGCAAGAGAGTTCGCTTGAAGAGACCTATTACCACCGCCTCAATCCGCCGCAGGGTTTTGCGTTCCAGCGCGTGTACACCGACGATCGTTCGCTGGATGAATCGATGGCGGTGGAAAACCACGATGTGGTCATGGTGCCGCGCGGATATCACCCGGTAGTGGCGCCGCACGGCTACGACAGCTATTACCTGAACGTGATGGCAGGTCCCAGGCGCGAATGGCATTTCAAGAACGATCCGGCCCATGAATGGATGTTGCAGCGTTGATCTGGCGCCGATTTGGGGCGTCGTCTATGAAGGGCAGTAAATAATTGCATAAAAATCGCAAACTCCGATTGACCGCAGCTATCAAATGCACGTATTATTCTGTCTTCGGAATTGCAGTGAGTCTTACGGGGCTTCGCATTACGGCCCACGTGGCGGAATTGGTAGACGCGCATGGTTCAGGTCCATGTGCCGCAAGGTGTGGGGGTTCGAGTCCCTCCGTGGGCACCAGGCAACTGGTGTTGGAAGTAAAGAGAAACCGCATAAACATCAATGTTTATGCGGTTTTTTTCTTTTCTGGCCCAATTTTTGCCTGGTTCCATCCGGCGTCGGCAGCAGAAAATGCGGCCAGGCTGATAAGTCTCCTGGCCGCGGCTGCCAACGATGAAACCCAGCCGCCTTTCAGTTTTTTGCCGGCGCCGCCGGGCAGCCGCGCCAGTTGGTGCCCGCCGGGATCGATTCGCCTTTCATCACCAGCGTCAGCGCGCCCAGCTTGGCATTGTCGTTGACCGTCGCGCTATACAGCACAAAGCTGCGCGGCCCCATGTAGACCCGGCTGCCGATGTGGACATGGTCGATCTTCATGACCCGGTCTTCGAACAGGTGGGTCTGCGGACAAGCCTGGGCGTTCAGTTCGCTGTAGTCGCCGATGGTGACGCAGTCGAACTCGGTGATGTCGGTGGTATTCATGTAAACCCCGCGCCCGATATGGCAGCCCAGCAGGTTCAAGGCCAGCGGCAGCCACGGCGTGCCGCGCAGGTAATTCATGAAGTTGGGTATCGCGATCCCTTCATACAGGTTGGTGACACCCTCCGACAGCCAGACGAACCGCGTCCACATGGGCACGCTGCATTTCTTGTAGCGCCCGATCAGCAGCCACTTGAGGGCGGCGATGAAGATGAAGGTTCCGATGCCGTACAGCAGGCCGGCGCTGGTGAGCAAGGAAATCACCTCGCCCCATTGGCCGGCGCCGGCCAGCGGCATCAGGTTCAGCACCACGGTATAGCCGACCGCGATCACGATCGCATGCGGCGAAACGATGCGGAAGCCTTCCACCAGCGAACGGCCCAGGCGGCGCCGGCGCGATGGACGGAACGTCAGGTGTTCCGGGAAACCGCTGGTCTGCTCGCGCGCCGGCAGGTTGATCGGCGGCGAACCGAGCCAGGTGTCGCCCGGGCGCATGCGGTCGTTGTCTGGCGTACGCGAATGGACGCCGATCAAGACGTTTTCCGGCAAGATGCTGCCGTCTGGCACATAAGCGCCGTTGCCGACGAAGCTGCGGCGCGAGATCACGGTCGGTTTCATGGTCATCCAGCCGCCGTCGATCTGTTCGTCGCCGAGCAATACGGCGTCGGCGATAAAGGTATCGTCGCCCAGGGTCAGCATGTCAGGCACCACGCCCAGCGCTGTCGAAATCTCGGCATGGCGGCCTACCTTTGCGCCCAGCAGGCGGTACCAGTAGGGCGCGTAGACAGTGGCGTAGACGCCGTGCAAGACGCTCAGGCTGGATTCCTGGATCTGGTTGACCAGCCATTTGCTGCAATAGACATTGCTGCGCACCGGCCAGCTGCCGGCCCGCATGCGCGGCAGCAGGCTCCAGCGGATGCCGGCCGAGAGCAGGGCGGTGCACACGATCAGCACCGCAGTAGCGGGGAACGCCATGACGAAATATTTGGATAGCTGGAACGGCACATTGCCGTTGCTTTGCAGCCAAGGGAAACGATCGGTATCGTCGAGCCAGTCGATCAGGATGAAGCTGGGGAACACCGGCATGAAGAACAGGGTGGTGATCAGGAAGGCGCCGAACAGGAAAAATACCGACTCGCCCAGCTGGCGCCTGCGCGTAACCGGCGGCCGCGGCGGTTTGGATGCCTGGTCGAAAGCGCCCGCATCGCGCGCCGGCGAGCCGGTCCAGATGCGGCCGGCCGGCACCGCCTGGCCTTCGCTGATGGCGCTTTGGCCCTCCACATGGCCGAAGGCGCCGACGTTCGTGTTGCCTTCCATGACGACATAGGAACCGATGCAGCTTTCACGCTGCAGCGTGATCGGCCCCAGCCACAGCTCGCCATGTTCGACGCGGGCGTTTTCAAAGTTGACGGCATTGCCGATGCTCACGCCGTCCTCTATGGTAAGCAGGTCGTGCGCGCGCAAGGTCATGGAGCCGATGATGACTTCCGAGCCGATGCGCGCACCCAGCGCCCGCAGCCACCAGCTGTACAAGGTCGAGCCGCTCAGCAGGTAGGCCGGCGCCGCCTCGATCAGGCGGTCCGCCAGCCACCAGCGGTAATAGGTCAGGCCCCAGAGCGGATAGCGGCCTGCTTTCAGGCGTCCCGCGATCAGCCATTTGGCGGCGATCGCGATGGCGAACTCAAACAGGGTGGCCAGCAGGAACACGCCCACCGACACCACGATTGCGAGGGCAATCGAATCGCCCGGATCGCCGGTGAAAAAGTGATAAGTGAAAAACGGCGCCAGCCATTGCATCATGCGCATAGCCACCAGCCACGGCACGGCGGCAGCCTGCGCAGCGCCGCACAGCCAGCGCTTGAGGTCCGACGGTGGGCTCCAGCTGGTGTCGACCTCGATGCCGGCCGCCGGCGCCACGGCCAGCACCTGGGCGATGCGCCCTACGGTACGGTTCATGTAAATGTCGCGCACCGTCACGTGGGCAAAATCGGGATTGGCGCGCAGGGCGGAGGCAAGTTTTGCCGCGAACAGCGAATGGCCGCCGAGATCGTTGAAGAAATCGGCGCTGCGCTGGATAGGCTGGCCGGGGAACAGTTTGTTAAGCGCCGTGAACAAGGCGACTTCGGCCGGCGTTTCAGGGACGTCGGAATCAAGGCCGCCGGCGCTGATCGCCGCCAGCGGCCGGGCTTTCAGCGCCTTGCGGTCGATCTTGCCGGATGTCAGGCGCGGCATCTCCTGCATCGCTTCGAAGAAGCCCGGCACCATATAGGGCGGCAGCCGTTCGGCCAGCGCGCTGCGCAGCGTCGCCGGAACGATTTCCGTGCCGCTTTCGGCGACGATGAAGGCGATCAGCTGGTCGATGCCGTCTTCCTGGCGCAATATCACCGCCACCGTGCCGACTCCCGGCTGGCGCGCCAATACTTCTTCGATTTCACCCAATTCGACGCGGAAGCCGCGGATCTTTACCTGGTCGTCGGTGCGGCCCAGGCATTGGACCCGGCCGTCGGCCTCGATCCGGGCCAGGTCGCCGGTGCGGTACAGGCGGCGGTCATGTTCGCCGCTGGCCCAGGGATTGGCCAGGAATTTCTCGGCGGTCAGTTCCGGGCGCCCCAGATAGCCTTTGGCAACGCCGGGGCCGGTAATGCACAATTCGCCGACTTCGCCGCGCGGCAGCAAGAGCAAGCCGTTTTCCAGCGCCGGCTCAGTTACCACCTTAATCACCAGCAAACCGTAATTGGGCAAGGGCCGGCCTATGGTCACCGCTTCGTTGGCGTGCAGTTCAGCCAGGCTGGCCGATACCGTTGCTTCGGTCGGACCGTAGGTGTTGAAGATATGGCGGCCGGATTCCGGTTTGGCCCAGCGGCTGACCAGCGCCTCGGGGCACATTTCGCCGCCCAGGTTGATGATGCGCAGGTTTGGCACATCCTGGTTGAACAGGGCCAGCAGGGTCGGCACCGCATGCAATACGGTAACGCCCTGTGCCGCCAGCGCGAGCGGCAAGGCTTCCGGATCCGAGGCGAGTTCCTTGGGGGCGATCCAGAGCGTGGCGCCGGCCAGGTAGCTGATCCAGATTTCTTCGAACGACATGTCGAAGGCTACCGAAAAGCCCTGGTAAACGCGGTCGCTGGCGGCAACGCCCAGCACCGCGTTTTCACTGCGCAGGAAATGACAGATCGCGCCTTGGGTGATGGCGATGCCCTTCGGTTTGCCGGTCGAACCGGAGGTGTAGATGACATACGCCGGATCGCTGCTCCGTACGTGCCGGCGCCGCAGCGGCGGCGCCTCGGAGGGCGCCAGCAGCTGTTCGGCGGTCCAGACCTGGCATTGGCCCGGGTCCAGGCGCGGCGCGAATTGCTGGCAGCTGACGATGCCCGGCGCTTGCGCGTCCTCCAGGCAGACGGCGATCCGGTCCGGCGGCGTATCCGCGTCCAGCGGCAGCCAGGCGGCCCCGCTCTTGGCAATGCCGGCCTGCATCACCAGCAGGTCGATTCCGCGCGGCAGCCAAAGGCCGACGATCTGGCCCGGGCCGACGCCCGCCGCGATCAGGCGCGCAGCGACCAGGTCTGCGTAGTGGTTGAGTTCCCGGTAAGTCAGCCGGCGTTCGCCGAACACCATGGCGACCTGGTCCGGCAGGCGCGCGGCGGTGGCTTCGAGCAGGTCTGCCAGTACCTCCTCCCGTATCAGCTCAGGCCGCAGCGGCCCCTGCAAAATGTCTGGATGGGCAGAAAAATCGCTGGCGGCCGCGTTATCGACGAGCAAAGACTGGGTCATGGATGAGGCAAGTAAAAAAGACAAGAGAAAGACAGCAAGGCGGCGATGGTAGCACGGCTGGTATCGGTAACGTTCAGACAATTTTGCGCTGGGCCCGCGGCGCGATTTCCCGGCCTGCGGCGAGCCCCGACCGTGGTTATCCCAATACCTTCAGATGGTCGGTTCATGGCTGCTTTCCCGCTGCAAGCCGCGCATTGTTTTATCTGTTTTTTTTATCCGTTGCCAATGAATTTGCCAATAGGAAACTATTGGTCGTATGATGGGCCATTCGGGCCCCGCTTTCAAGTAGTGTTGTTTTTCGCAATTTCCTGCAATTCCGCTAAAGCTTTCTGACTGTGCTGTTTTTATCAGTGAGGTTTTGTGATGCAGCGATTGAAGAAATTTTTCACCATGGACGGCGGCATGCGCTGGGTCAAGGTGATCTTGCCTTTCCTGGCGATCGTCGCCTTGATGGTGGGGCTGCTGGCGTTCAGCATGAATATCCTGTCTTCGGTGCGCGCCTTTGTCGGCGGCGAGAGCTTGTGGTCGAAGGCGCAGAAGGAGGCGGTATTCCACCTGAACCAGTATACGGTGACGCATGCCGACCTCGACTACCAGAAGGTGCTGAAGGCGCTGGCGGTGCCGATCGGCGACCGGCGCGCCAGGGACGAACTGGATAAAGCCGATCCCGACCTGCAAGTGGTGCGCCAGGGTTTCCTCGACGGCGGCAATCACCCCGACGACATTGACGGCATCGTCAGCCTGTACCGCAACTTCAAGAATTTCAGCCTGCTGCGGGAACCGGTCGCGAACTGGAAGGTCGGCGACAAGCTGATCGAGGAACTGAGCACGGAAGCCGGCCGTCTGCACGCGGCGATCAATGCCGGCAACCCCGATCCACAGGCAATGATCGCCAGCGTTGCCCGCATCCGCGAGATAGATGCGGAATTGACGCCCCTCGAATTGCGCTTTTCAGCCAGCCTAGGCGAATCGTCGCGCCAGGTCCAGCGCCTGCTGCTGCTTGCGACGCTGGTCATCGCTGTCGGGCTGATGGTTTTCGGCAGCTGGATTTCCCGCTATATCCTGACCAAGAGCAACCAGTTCGAAGAAGCGCTGAAGGTCAGCCAGGAGCGGCTGCACCTGGCGATGCTGGGCAGCAACGACGGCCTGTGGGACTGGGACATCGAGGCCGACAATATCTACTATTCGCCGCGCCTGAAGGAATTGCTGGGTTATTCCCTGGAAGACGACGAGCCGACCCCGCTGCAGTTCCTTAACTGTATCTATCCTTCCGACCTGGATGCGGTACGCGCCAAACTGACTTCGCACTTGCATGACAATTCGCCGTGCGACATCGAATTCCGGATTGTCACCAAGGGAGGAGAATTGCGCTGGGTGCGTTCGTGCGCGCAATCGACCAGCAACGCCGCGGGGGAGCCGGTGCGCATGGCCGGTTCGTTTACCGACATCACCGCCCGCAAGCGCTCCGAAGAACAGCTGTATGCCGCCAAGGAGCGCGCCCAGGTGACGCTGGAGTCGATCGGCGAGGCGGTGATTACGCTCAGCACCGACGGCCTGGTCGAGTACCTGAACCCGACGGCGGAAATCCTGACCCGCTGGACGCTAGCCTCGGCGCGCGGCTTGCCGCTGGAAAAAATCCTCAATGTGGTGGGCGAAAGCTCTGGCAACCGGATTCCCGACCTGATTCCCCAGATCCTCGACAACAGCATGCCCGCCGACAGGGCTTCCAATCTGCTGCTGGTCTGCGACGACGGCAGCGAAGTCGCGGTTAACCTGTCGGCCGAGCCGATCCGCAACCTGAGCGGCGAAACCATCGGCACGGTGCTGGTGCTGCACGATGTCAGCAAGGACCGCGAATATGCGGCCCAGCTGTCGTACCAGGCCAGCCACGACGAACTGACCGGGCTCATCAACCGGCGCGAGTTCGAACGGCGCCTGACGGTGGCGATGATTACCTCGCGCGACCAGCAGCGCCAGCATGCGGTGCTGTACCTGGACCTGGACCAGTTCAAGGTGGTCAACGACACCTGCGGCCATGCCGCCGGCGACGAGCTGATCCGGCAGGTCAGCGTCTTGCTGAAACAGCGCCTGCGCGATACCGACACCATTGCGCGCCTGGGCGGCGATGAATTCGGCGTGTTGCTGGAGAATTGCCCGGTCGAGCACTCGCTGCGGATTGCCGAAGGACTGCGGCAGACCGTTGCCGACTTCCAGTTCGTGTGGACCAACAAGCCGTTCACCATCGGCGTCAGCATCGGCCTGATCAACCTGGCGGGCGAAATGCATACGCTGGGCCAGATCATGAGCGCGGTCGACGCCGCCTGCTACCTGGCCAAGGAGAAAGGCCGCAACCGGGTGCACGAGTATCGGCTGGACGATAGCGAGCTGTCGATACGGCACGGCGAGATGGAGTGGATTACCCGTATCAACGAGGCGCTCACGCACGGGCGGTTCTGCCTGTTCTCGCAGGAAATCGCCGCGTTGGGCAAGCCGCCCAGCCACGGCGCGCATTTCGAGATACTGCTGCGCATGCTGGACAAGGACGACAACCTGGTGCTGCCGATGGTGTTCATTCCTGCCGCGGAACGCTACAACCTGATGCCGGCCGTCGATCGCTGGGTGGTCTCGACGGTATTCGCCACCCTGGCCAAAATGCGTCTGCAAGGGCGCGGCCGGGAAATCCAGACCTGCGCCATCAACCTTTCCGGCACCAGCATAGGCGACAGCAATTTCCTCAATTTTGTGCAGGAACAGCACGTCAAATACGGCATCGCGCCGCAGATCATCTGCTTTGAGATTACCGAGACCAGCGCGATAGCCAATTTTGCCAAAGCGGCGCACTTTATCCAGGAACTGAGGAGCATAGGCTATCGTTTTGCGCTGGACGATTTCGGCGCCGGCATGTCTTCCTTTGCCTACCTGAAGAACCTGCCGGTCGACTTCATCAAGATCGACGGCGGTTTTGTCAAAGACATGATGAACAGCCCGACCGATTATGCGATGGTGGAGGCGATCAACAAGATCGGCCATTTGATGGGGAAACAGACGATTGCCGAATTTGCCGTCAATGAGCGGATTATCGGCACGCTGACCGAGATCGGCGTCGATTTCGCCCAGGGTTACGGCATCGGGCGGCCACGCGCTTTTGGCATAGGTATCGACAGGAACCTGCTGAACGCCGGCTAGGCTTGCCGGCAGCAAGGCCCTAAGCCAGCGCTGCCTTGAGCATGGCGCGCAAGGCACGTGGCGTGCATTGGTCGATGGCCACCTGCGGCGTGCCGTGCCAGGCGGCAAAACGCTGCAGTGTCGCCGCCAGTTCGGTCACGAATCTCTGGCTGGTGCGGACGCCGGGCTCCAGGTACAGCGCCTTGACCTGGAACACGCCCTGGCTGCGGTGCGCCTTGGCGTCCAGCCGTCCCGCCAGCGCGCCGCGATGCAGGATAGGCAGCGTGAAATAACCGTAGCTGCGCTTGGCTTCAGGCGTGTAACACTCAAGCCGGTAATCGAAATCGAACAGTTCCAGCGCCCGCTTGCGGTCCCACACCAGCGGATCGAAAGGCGAGAGCAGGCTGGTGGCGCTGGGTTTCAGCAAGCCGCCGGCGGCGGCCAGCGCCAGTTCGCGGTGCGCCGGATGGATGTACAGCGGCTGCTGCCAGCCGTCCACCGCGGCCCGCAGCAGGCTGCCGTCGTCGGCCAGGATCTCGGGATCGGGGCTGGGGCGGCTCTTGGCGGTGCGGAAGTAGTCGCCGATCCAGCTGGCTTTTGCTATTCCCATCGCTTGCACCGCCTTGAGCAGCAGGGCGCGCTGGGTTTCCGCGATGGACGGCATGCGGGCATCGTCCCAATCCGGCAAGATGCGCTCGGCGAGATCGTAGATGCGATGGAAATTGTGGCGCTTGGCGATCATCAGGCGGCCGGCCGTGAACAGCACTTCGAGCGAACGCTTCTCCGGTTTCCATTCCCACCAGCCGCCGCCCTTGCCGTCGGTACGCTTGAAATCGGCAGAACGCACCGGGCCGTGCTGGCGGATATGCTGCAGCAGCAGCTCTATGGCGGCGCCATGCTCTTCCATCCATTTGGCCGAATACTTCCAGCCCATGGAGCCGGGGTCGATCATGCGGTGCCGGTACAGGCCGTAATCCTCGATCGGCAGGAAGCTGGCTTCATGCGCCCAGTATTCGAACAGCCGACGTTCCTCCAGCAACTCGTCCAGCCAGCACTGCTGGTAATTGCCGAGCCGGCTCCACAGCACCAGGTAAGGGCTGCGCGCCACCACGTGGATCGTGTCTATCTGCAGCACACCCATTTGCCGGATGGCGGCCAGCACGTCTTGCTTGGCGGCTTTCTTGCGCACCGGACTGAGCAACCCCTGGGCCGCCAGTTGCAGTGCGCGCGCGGCAGGCAGGGAGAGCTGGATGGTTGTCATGCCGGTGCCGGCTCAGATGCCGATGCTGGACAGGTCGAGGCGGCCGTCCTGCAGCGGCGGACACCAGTAGTAGCCGCCGGTGACCGGGCGCGAAAAACTGAACAGGGCGTCGACGATGCCGTCTTCATGGCCCAGCATGCGGCGCAGGACGTTTTCGAAGCGGTCGCTGGATTCGCCGTAGGCGATGAACTCGGTCCCTTGCTGCAAGCCGTTGTCCCATGGCATGGAGCGGCGCACCATGTAGGCCTCGGGTGTAAAACTTTCCTGTGCGGTACGTTTGGCGTGGGCCGATTCCGGCGCATCTTCGATTTCCTCGTTGTCGGCGATCTGGCGGCCGATGGTGGCGTCGCGCTGCGCGGCGGGGAACCCGCGGAAACGCGGCAGGTCGTGGATCCAGCGCTGTACCGCGACAAAGCTTGAGCCTTGGCGTCCCGCGCCGTCCGCCACCAGCGCGGCGGCGATGGCTGCCGCCGCCTTGGGATTCTCGGTGCCGTCTTCGTAGCCGGTCAGGTCGCGGCCGTCGCGATAGCGGAAAGTATCCAGCGCGTCTTCCAACACCAATCCGTCGCCCAGCAGCTCGACCAGTTGCGCGGTGCGCTCGAACAGGCTGCTGCGGTCGCTGCCGCGCAGCAGGATCCACATGGCCTGCTGGGTCGACGGCGCCGCGCAGCCTTGTCCTTCAAGCGCCGGAAACGGGCGCAGGCCGCCGACATGCTGCTCCAGCGCCTGGACCAGGGGTGCGCCCAGTCCGACCACGCCCCAGTCCGCCGCAAAAACTTCGCGCAGCCGTGCCAGCGCTGCTTGCGGACTGTGGCCGCCGAGGCGGAACGTGAGTGAACGGCCGAGTGGCGCGAGTGCTTCGAGGATTCCTGGCTGGGCTTGGTCTGCGGTTGCTGGCATTGCTTGTCCTTAAACGGGGGAAGGGTGTGATATTAGCGGATTCCGGCCATTTTTTCGCATGGCGGGCGTTTTTTGCATCGATGGCGCCAGGCGTTAACCGGCTGCGGCTTTTGCGCTCTGCCTGGCCTGTCTTGCGCGCAAGCCGGCGATGATGCCGCGCTCCATGAAGTAGTCGGTCAGCCTGGTTTTCTGGTGCGGCAGCAACTGGCTGGCGGCAATCAGGTCCGGCCACGCCGCCAGGGCTTTTTTGCAGACCTCGCTGATAACGTGGCGCAGCGGCGGCTCCAGCAGGCCGCTGCGGTTGGCGAAGGCGCGCAAGGTAAGCGGCGACAGGAATGAGCGCTTGGCCTGGCCGTCGGCAAACTTGAGGGCATGGCCGCTGCCGTTCAGGTACACGCTGTACGCCACGACGTCATAAGCAGGCGAGAATTCGATGCTGCCGTCGGCCAGGTAGCGGACGCCGAAATTTTTCAGGTGGGCGTCGTAATTGCCGATCAGTTCGTTGACGGCGATGCGGCGCAGCAGCTCATGGCAGGCAGCTTCGCCCAGTCCCGGCACGGCTTGCATCACCAGCGCCATGTCGGCGTAGCTGGCGCCTGTATATTTTTTGTCAGGATCGACCGCCAGTATCTGGCAAAAATCTTCGACATGGAGGCGGCCTGGCTGGTCGCGGTCGAAACGCTGCACGGCCAGGAATTGCTGATGCTCTTCCGCCGCATGCGGATGCTCGGCCATGATCGCGGCCAGCGGCTGCAGGCTGGCGCTGCATACGGTTACGCCGGCGGCTTGCGCCAGCTGCAGCGACAAGTGTTCGACTTCCGGCAGGCGGTCGTATTGCGCGGTGGGCAGCTTGCCGATGATGTGAGCGTCTTTGTGGCGGGTGCGGCTGACATACCTGCCGCCTTCCAGGATCAGGGCCAGTTTTGGCTGCATGCCAGAGATCGAGACGCCGTCCACCAGCGGCGCGGCAATCACGCTTTCTTCGATGGCTTCCTTGTCTTGCGTCACCAGCCGCGTCATCGTCGCCCGCGTCAGCCTGGTCGGGATGGCCTTGACCGCGCCCGGCAAGTCGCGGCCGCAGGCTGCCAGCAGCTCGAAATGGTCGTCTTCCGCGCATTTGCGCTCGAACGCGATCTGCTTGCGCAATACGCCTTCCGGCAACAGGTTCTGGAAGAAGGCGGGCAGCCGCATCTGGCCTGGCGAGTTGAACATCGCCGCCAGAGGGTTGAGCAGCAAGGCCATGTCCTGCTGCGGCGTGGCGGCGCGCATGGAAAGCGACAAGGTTGGCCGCTGCGGGTCTTGCGCGTAGGCCGGGTCGACCTGGAAACGCACCATGTCGCCGTACTGAAACAGGACGCCCACCAGGCGCTCTGCCACGAAGATATCCAGCGCGCTCAGGTTCATTGGCGCGCTCCCTGCCGCGCCAGCGCCGCAGCCACCAGGCTTTGCACTTCTTCCTCGGCCGGCGCATTTGCGGCAATCGAAGAGGCCACGGCCTTGGGCAGCAGCGTCAGTTCCAGTCCCAGCTGATCGGCAATCGTCATCAAGGTGCTGAGGCGAGGGTCGTTCTTGCCGGCCAGGACGCCGCGTATCGTTACCGTCGTCAGCCCGCTGGCGCGGCTCATGGCAATGACCGGCAAGGCCAGCCGGTCCTTGGCTTGGCGCAGGATGGCAGAGAGTTCGTTCAAGGTTTTCATGGGATTAATAAACTATCTTTTATGGATATAAAGATAGTATAGTATCTTTATATGAAAAAGATAGTTTAGTATCTTATTTGTTTAAAAGGATACTTTGTTATCTCTTTAGGCCGCCTGCGCCAGGCGAAAACCATATAAGCATTGCCGAAAAGCTTCGTTCTGCAAGTTGCCTGAATCGATTAACTTTGGGCCAGAGCCTTAGCGCTGCATCAGCCAGGCTATTCAATTCCATTGATCGATTCAATCACAACGAGGGTTTGCATGATTGCCAATATTTTCAAACGTTTGCCAGCCTTGGCGGCTGCTTCCGTCATCGCGGTGCTGGCCGGCCGCGCCGGAGCCGCCGAACAGGAAGTCAATATTGCTTACCAGACGGTGGTCGAGCCAGCCAAAGTGGCCCAGGCTGACGGCGCGTATGAAAAGGCCAGCGGCTGGAAAATCAACTGGAAAAAATTCGACAGCGGCGCCGACGTGATCACTGCGGTGGCGTCCGGCGACATCCAGGTGGGTTATGTCGGCAGCAGCCCGCTGGCAGCAGCCGCAAGCCGTGAACTGCCGATAGAAACCATCCTGGTCGCGGCCCAGATCGGCCAGGCCGAAGCGCTGGTGGTGCGTAACGGCAGCGGCATCAAGACGGCGCAGGACCTGGCCGGCAAGAAGATCGCGGTGCCGTTCGTTTCGACCACCCACTACAGCCTGCTGGCGGCGCTCAAGCACTGGGGCATTCCTGCCTCCAAGGTGCAGATCCTGAACCTGCGGCCGCAGGAAATCACCGCGGCATGGCAACGCGGCGATATCGACGCCGCCTATGTCTGGGATCCGGCGCTGGGCAAGGTCAAGGAATCCGGCAAGATCCTGACCAATTCGGCTGAGGTCGCCAAGTGGGGCGCGCCGACATTCGACGCCTGGATCGTGCGCAAGGATTTTGCGCAAAAGCATCCCGATTTCGTGACCGCCTTCGTCAAGGTCACCGGCAAAGCCTACGCCGATTACCGCAGCCATGGCGCGGACTGGAAAGCCGGTTCGCCGCAGTTCGAGAAAATCGCGCGCCTGACCGCCGCCAAGCAGAGCGACATCGCCGAGCTGCTGGCCGGCAGCGGCTTTCCTGTCTTGAGCGAACAGGAGCAGCTGCTGAGCGGTTCGACGGTCAAGGCGCTGGCGGCGACTTCCAGTTTCCTGCAAGAGCAAAAGAAGGTCGAACGCGTATTGCCGGACTACCAATCCTATGTCAATCCGGCGTTTGCCAAACAAGCCGCGCTGCAATAAGGAGTTGGCATGATCCGCCTGCAATCCGTGGGGGTGCGCTACCCCGGCGCCGTACGGCCGGTCTTGCACGATCTGTCGCTGGATCTGCATGACGGCCGGTTTACCGTGGTGATCGGCGAATCCGGCTGCGGCAAGACAACCTTGCTCAACCTGATCGCCGGGTTCCTGGCGCCGAGTTCGGGTTCTGTCAGCCTCGACAGCGTGCCGGTCACGGGGCCGGGCGCGGAGCGCGGCGTGGTGTTCCAGAACGATACCTTGCTGCCATGGCAGACGGTGCAGGAAAATGTGGCGTTCGGGCTGCGCCTGGCCGGCCAGCCGTTGCAGCAGCGCCAGGCCAAGGCGCGCGAATACCTGGCGCTGACCGGGCTGCAGGATTACGCCGACGCCGCCATCTGGGAACTGTCCGGCGGCATGCGCCAGCGCGTCAGCCTGGCGCGCGCGCTGGCGGTGGATCCGCGTTTCCTGTTGCTGGACGAGCCGCTGGGAGCGCTCGACGCCTTGACGCGCGAACACATGCAAGAACATCTGCTGCAAGTCTGGAAAACCTCCGGCAAAGGCATCTTCATGATTACCCATAGCGTGGAAGAAGCCTTGTTCCTGGCGACCGACCTGGTGCTGCTGCGGGCGCGGCCAGGGCGGGTGGAGAGCGTGCGCCAGCTTGAATTCGGGGCGCGTTTCGCTGCCGGCGAACCGGCGCGCAGCATCAAGTCCGATCCGCGCTTCGTCGGCATGCGGGAGGAAATCCTGGAGCAGCTGCTGCATCCGCGCCAGGCTGTACGCAACGACGCCGGGCTGGAGGAGGTGTCGGCATGAGCGAATTGTCCGTGACGTTTTCACCGCTTGAACTTGAGTTGCCGCAGGAGCCTGAGGTGTCGGCAAGCGCTGCCCAGCGGCGCCAGGAAGTTCCGAAAACCAAGGCCCGGCGCGTCATTTCAGAGCGCAGCATCACTCTGCTGACGGTGGCGGGTTTGCTGGGTTTGTGGTGGCTGGCCAGCGCCCTGGCGCTGGTGCCGCCGCTGTTCCTGCCGTCGCCGCTGGCGGTGCTGGGCAAATTCAAGGCAGTGGCGCTCGACGGTTTTGTCGACGCCACCTTGTGGCAGCATGCCGCCACCAGCGTCGCCCGGGTATTCGCCGCGCTGCTGCTGGCCATCGCCAGCGCCATCCCGGTGGGCATCCTGATCGGCCTGAGCAGCCGTGCGCGCGCGGTGTTCGATCCGCTGATCGAGTTTTACCGGCCGATCCCGCCTTTGGCTTATTTGCCGCTGATCGTGATCTGGTTCGGCATCGGCGAACTGTCCAAGGTGCTGCTGATCTACCTGGCGATTTTCGCCCCGCTGGCGATCGCCACCTTGCATGGGGTGCGGCGCGTCGACCAGAACCGCTTGCGGGCGGCGCAGTCGCTGGGGGCGTCGCGCTGGCAGCTGGTCCGTTTTGTCATCCTGCCGTCGGCGGTGCCGGACGTGCTGACCGGGATCCGCATCGGACTGGGCGTCGGCTGGTCGACCCTGGTGGCGGCGGAGCTGATTGCGGCCACGCGCGGGCTGGGTTTCATGATCCAGTCGGCGGCGCAATTCCTGGTGACCGATGTCGTCATCATGGGAATCCTGGTGATCGCCCTGATTGCTTCCGGTTTTGAATATGGCCTGCGCTGGCTGCAGCGCAAGTACGTGCCTTGGGAAGGGCGCACGTAGTTTTCGATTCAGGGGGGTGGGACAGGCCAGCCGTGACCGGCTGGCCTGTTTTTTTCATCACGCAACGATCTTAGGCTGCACTTGCCGTCGGGCGCACCACGATCTCGCTGAGGTCGACGTCCGCCGGCTGTTCGATGGCAAACAGGATGGTGCGGGCGACTGCCTCCGCCGTAATGAAGACCTTGCGGTAAGCCTCCATTCCCAGCTTGGCGGCAGGGTCGGTGATGCTGTCTGCCAGCTCCGATTCAGTCACTCCCGGCGAAATCACCGTCACCCGGATGTTGTCGACTTCCTGGCGCAAACCGTCGGAAATCGCCCGCACCGCAAACTTGGTGGCGCAATATACCGCCGCGCTGGGCACCACCCGGTGGCCGCCGACCGAAGCTACGTTGATGATCTGGCCGCTGCCCTGGGCTTGCATGACGGGCAAGGCGGCGGCAATGCCGTACAGGACGCCCTTGATGTTGACATCCACCATGCGTTCCCATTCGTCCACCTTCAGCCGGTCCAGCGTCGACAGCCGCATCACCCCGGCATTGTTGACGATGACGTCGACCCGGCCGAAGCGGCTTTTGGCGAGCGCCACGATATCCTCAAGCTGGCTGCGTCTGGTGACATCCAGGGCTTGGTATTCTGCTATGCCGCCAGCCGTGCGGATCAATCCCGCCAGGACTTCCAGGCGTTCGGTGCGGCGCGCGCCGAGCACTACCCGGGCGCCATGCGCCGCCAGTATGCGGGCGGTGGCTTCGCCGATGCCGCTGCTGGCGCCGGTGACGATGACAACCTTATCCTTGATTCCAGACATGTGTTTCTCCTTGATGTGGTCAGGTCCCGCGCCGTCGGCGCCAGACATGCTTATCAATGTAGCGGCCGGGAACCAGCCCGGGATAGTCGCTTCGTCGCGACTTCTTGCCTGATCCTCCAGATGTGCGGCCCGGCGCCGCCGCGCCAGATCGAAAAATAGTAGACTCGGTCAAACCCTGCAAATGCTGAAAACGAGGCTGGAAATGAAAGATTCAGGATCAATCCAAGAGACCGCCGCCGACCCGCTGGTGTCGATCAAGCAAATCGAGCTGGCGCGCCTGATTGAGCAATACACCGGCGCCGACGGCGTGCACCAGACGGCGATAGCGCCGCTCAACCTGATGCGGCTGTCGCAACCCTCGGCGCCTGCCCACAGCTTGCATAAGCCGGCCCTGTGCATCATTGCCCAAGGGCAGAAGCAGGCGATGCTGGCTGACGAAGTCTATGTCTACAATTCGGCCCAGTACCTGGTGGTGTCGGTCGACCTGCCGGTCATGGGCCACGTAACGCAAGCCACGCCGGAGTTGCCTTACCTGTGCGTGCGCCTGGACCTTGATCCGAAGGACATCGGCGACATGATCATGGCCGGCGAGGTACGAGCAAGAAAGCCGGATCTGCCGGCGCGCGGCATGTTTGTCAGCAGGGCCAATTCCAGCCTGCTCGATGCGGTGCTGCGCCTGATGCAGCTGCTGGCGACGCCGCAGGACATCCCGGTGCTGGCGCCGCTGGCGATGCGTGAAATCCTGTACCGGCTGCTGCAGGATGAGCAGGGCGGCATGCTGCAGCAGATCGCCATGTCCGACAGCCAGTCGCAGCACGTGGTCAAGGCGATCGAACTGATCAAGCGCGACTACCGGCTGCCGCTGCGGATAGAAAACCTGGCGCGCGAAGCGAACATGAGTTCTTCTTCGCTGCATCATCATTTCAAGGCGGTGACGGCGATGACGCCGTTGCAGTACCAGAAACAGCTCAGGCTGCAGGAGGCGCGCCGGCTGTTGTTTACCCAGGTCGGCGATGCCGCCACCGCAGGACACCTGGTGGGTTATGAAAGTCCTTCGCAATTCAGCCGCGAATACAACCGCATGTTCGGCTCGCCACCGGCGCGTGATGTGGCGCGCCTGCGGGCTGCGGGCGCTGCTGGCACCGGGGTCGCCAGCCCGGCTTAGTTCCCTTGCCTCATTCGGCGCGCCGCGTGCGGCGCCGCGAAATGCTTTCCTGGATGGCGACGACGATCAGTATCACGGTGGTCAGGCCGGAAATCATCAGCTGGTCGGTGTAATACGCGAACGGGACCAGTATCGCCAGCAGCGCCAGTCCGATTACATGCGAGAACGGAAACAGGCGGTAGACCACGGTCTTGTAGATGCCGTTGCCGAGCAGGTAAGCCATCGGCCCGCCGACCAGCACCGCCAGCGATTTGGTCTCTATGTGGCCGGCCGGATGGGCGATCGCCAGCTCGTTGCCGACCGCGGTGATGATTACGCCGGCGACGATGAGGACATGGGTGTAATGGAAATACGCGCCGATCCGTCCCGGATCCTTGGATTCGACGATGGCTTCGGTGCCGGCCTGGCTGCTGGTGTCGAAGTAGATCCACCACATCGCCAGGCTTCCAACGAAAGCCACCAGGAAAGCGATCAGTGTCGGCGCATCCCAGTTCGCCATGTGGCCGATGGTGGCGCCGGTCACCAGGATCGACTCGCCCAGCGCGACGATCACGAACAGCTGGCAGCGCTCGGCCATGTGGCCGCCTTCTATGGTCCATTCCTGGGTCCGCGAGCGGCCCAGCACCGGCAGCCACAGGCCGATCATCGGCGACAGGTATTCGCAGGCTACCGCCAGCGTCCAGAACAGCAGCCGGTAATAACCTTGCGACAGGCCACCGGCAATCCAGAATGCGCCCGAGATGCACAGCCAGCCAAGCATGCGCTGGAAATTCTTGCTCAGGGCATGGTGGCGGCCCAGGTGGAATACCACAAACAGGGTGCGGCCGATCTGCATGCTGGCGTAGCACACCGCAAAAACCAGGCCGCGTTCGCCGAATGCATCCGGCAATACCGCCGACATCACCAGGCCGACCAGCATGATGGCGAACAGCAGCAGCCGGATCGGCATGGCGTCCGGGTCGAACCAGTTGGTCACCCAGCAGGTGTATTGCCAGACCAGCCAGACCGCAAACCACAAGACCAGGGTCTGGATGGCTCCCAGGGGCGTCAGGTTTTCCAGCAGATGGTGGGATAGCTGGGTAACTGCAAAGACATAGACCAGGTCGAAGAACAGCTCGACCGACAGCACCTTGGCCTCATGGCCGTCGCGCGCCCGCAATAGATTGGCTTTGCCCCAGATGCTCATTGTGCTGTTTCCTTATTGCGTTGATATCGTGATTCACAATAAGGGAGGTTTCCATCGCATGTCAATCGCCGCCGGCAGCGTTGCCGCGAGGCCTGATTGTGCACCTGGCTCCTGGCGCCGTTGTTACCGCAAGACCCGGAAAACGCAGAACGGCTGCAGGCGTCGCATGCCGTTGTTGCTCGGGGCGGCCATCCGCTCCTTGCCGTAGCACCGCTACGTCGCGTCGCCGCGCCTAGGCACGCAACGCCTGCCGCGCGTTCGCACTCCCAAATCAAATGTTAACAGGCCCTAGACGTCGATCAGGCAGGCAAAAATGCGATGGCCATCGACCAGCATGGGCGGCCCCGAACGGTGCGCTTTAAAACCGCCGCGCAGCAGCCAGCGCTCGATGCCTATCGGCGAAACGGTGATCAGGCGCTTGGCGCCGCGGTGGGCGGCGCAGTCGATCGAGGCTTGCAGCAGCTGGTAGGCGTTGGATGAAGAAACCTGTCCCAGCGGCGTTTCGTTTTTCTTGCTGAAATCGACTGCGGCAAAGCGCGACAGTTCCCATACTTCGGTGGTGCATGGCGGCGCGGCGCCTTTCAGCAGCTGCGGGAATACTTCGCTCAGCAGATAGGGCTGGTTGGTCGGCAGCAGGCGGGCGCAGCCGTTGACTTCGCCGCGGTTGTCCTGCGCCACCACATAGATCGTGTCGGCATGGTCAAACTGATCCAGTTCTGCGCCATCCTTGGTCTCCAGTTTCCATTGCAGGGTTTCGACAAAAACCTTGTGGCGGTAGCTGGAGATTTTCGAAAATAGTTCACTTGACAACTCGGCGGCGGCCCCGGAAATAACGTTCATCAATGGTGTCCTTAGTCAGAATTAGTGAATTAATTTTGAAATGCATGGGGCGCTTGGCGTAACTGTCAAGGTTGACAGGTGGGACATGGCGGCATGTGAGGCAGGGGCGCGCAAAAAAAATCCGGCCAGGGCCGGATTGACAGGGTTTGCGCGGGATTCAGGCGCCGGGGAAGCGCCCGGAGCGGTTACAGGATACCGAACATCGCGGCCTTGATGGCCGCTGCGGTCTTGTTGGTGGCGTTGAGCTTTTTCAAGGTATTCGAGATATGGAAATTCACCGTGCGGTCGGTGATGTTCATGATCTCGCTGACTTCGCCCGACGTCTTGCCGTCGGCGGTCCAGCGCAGCACTTCGATTTCGCGCGAAGTCAGCTGCGTGGCGGCTTCCGGCATGTGTTTTTCGATCAGCAGCAGCGACAGGCCCTCATGCGCAACCCCCACCAGCCACGACAGCCTGAGCGAGATTTCACGCAATTCCTTGTGCGAGACGCTGTCATCCGAACGCGACAGGTTGAGCAGGCCGGAAATGCCTTTGGCGTCATGGCAGGATTGCGCCCAGCCCGCGTGCAGGCCATGCGAGCGCGCATCTTCCCAGAACGAGCGGTTGCTGGCGACATGCTTGTCGGACCAGACCATGGGCAGGTTCGAATGCCTGCCATGCGCCACGGTGGGGTCGATTTTTTCGTAGCGCTGCTGCATGTAGCGCTGCTGCCAGGTCGTCGGGTAGTTGTTCAGGCTGACGACCTTGGGTTCGGCTACAGGCCAGGGCAAGCGCATGTCGTAAGCGCAGTAGTCAAAACCGAGCTGCTTGGCGACCCCGGACAAGGCGTTAAAAAGGACGGGGGCGGATTTCGCGCCCAACATAGATTGCATTTGCTGCTCTTGCCAACTAAACATACCTGCACTCCCGTAAAAAATGTGTGTTTTTCATGGAAGGAAATTCTTTTCTTCTGCCGCAAAACCGCGTTCAGGCCATCGACAGGGAACGGCTTGGGAAACGGGATTGCAACGTCACATCAGCTAGCACTTGGAATCGCGACCTGTATGCCTTTTCTGGCTTCAGTTGCGGCGCGGGCCTCGGATTTCCGCGCTCACAAAAAAGTTTCCATTGGGAAATTTAACACACTTTTGCCGCCGTGGGGTTTGAGTGAACATACAAAAATAATTGTTGATTTGTCTATATCTCTGATGCTACCCGCCGGCGCCTGGATTTAAATGAACCGCATCTTGAAGTTCTTGCCCTTGATATTGCCGTTGCTAAGTTTGCCGAATGCCTGCTTGGCGATGCGTTTATCCAGCGCCACATAAGTCACGAATTCGAACACGCTGATCTTGCCGACCTGTTCCTTGCTCAGGCCGACATCGCCGGTCAGCGCGCCCAGCAGGTCGCCCGGGCGCAGCTTGTCTTTCTTGCCGCCCATGATGCATAGCGTCAGCATGGGCGCGGTGAGCGGTTCGCCTTCGGCCGGTTCCAGCGCATCGAGGTCGAACCAGCTGACCGGTCCTTGCTGGTAGTCCTCGATCAGCTTGACCCATTTCTTTTCGTTCGGCGCGCACAAGCTCAGCGCCAGTCCCCGGTCCTGGCCGCGGCCGGTGCGGCCGACGCGGTGGATATGGACTTCAGTGTCCTTGGAAACGTCGACGTTGATCACCGCGCCCAGGGTCTGGATGTCGAGGCCGCGGGCGGCAACGTCGGTGGCGACCAGCACCGAGCAGCTCTGGTTGGCGAAGCGCACCAGGATTTCATCGCGTTCGCGCTGCTCCAGTTCGCCGTACAGCGCCAGCGCGCTGAAGCCCTGCGCGCGCAACTCGTCGGCCAGTTCGCGGCAATGGATCTTGGTGTTGCAAAAGGCGATGGTCGAGACCGGCCTGTAGTGGTTCAGCAGCTGCGCCACGGCCGCATTGCGGCCCTCGTAGCTAACTTCGTAAAAACGCTGCTCGATGCGGCCGGTATCGTGCTGTGCTTCTACCTTGACCTCGACCGCATCGCGCAGGAATTCCGTACTGGCCTTGCGGATGTCGTCCGGATAGGTCGCGGAAAACAGCAGGGTCTGGCGGCGTGCCGGGCAGGCGCTGACGATGCCTGAGATTTCTTCGTAAAAGCCCATGTCGACCATGCGGTCGGCTTCGTCCAGCACCAGCGTCTGCACGGTGCCGAGGTTGATGCTGCCGCGGCCGATATGGTCGCGGATGCGTCCCGGCGTGCCGACGATGATATGGGCGCCATGTTCCAGCGAACCTATCTGCGGGCCCATCGGCGTGCCGCCGCACAAGGTCAGGATCTTGACGTTGTCGGCGAAGCGCGCCAGCCGCCGCAGTTCCTTGGCGACCTGGTCCGCCAGCTCGCGCGTAGGACACAGCACCAGCGCCTGGATCGCGAAATAGCTGGGATTGAGCTTGTGCAGGATGCCGATGCCGAAGGCCGCGGTCTTGCCGCTGCCGGTCTTGGCCTGGGCGATCAGGTCGCGCCGCTCGAGGATCACCGGCAGGCTCTGCGCCTGGATGGTGGTCATTTCGTGGTAGCCAAGGCTATCCAGGTTGCTGAGTAACGCCGGCGCCAGCGGGAGGGTGGAGAAGGATGAGGTTTTCACGATGAGGTTGTCGCCAGCTTAAAAGGGAGGGAAGTCTAACAGGTGGGCGGGTTTAGGACCAGCGCCGCCATGCTTGTCAGAACGGCTACTCGAATTGCTCAGTGCTCATACAGCTCCAGCGGCAAACCGTCAGGGTCGGCGAAAAAAGTGAAGCGCTTGCCGGTGAATTCATCGATACGGATGTCTTCCACGGCGACGCCCTGGCCGCGCAATTCCTGCGCCGCCAGGGCGACGTCGGGCACCCGGAACGCCAGGTGGCGCAAGCCGCAGGCTTCCGGCCGGCTCGGGCGCGGCGGCGGCGACGGGAAGGAAAACAGTTCTATCTGTACGCCGTCCGGGGTGCGCAGGTCGAGTTTGTAGGAATCGCGCTGCTCGCGGTAGGTTTCGGCGACGATGGCCAAGCCCAGCAGCTCGGTATAAAAACGCTTGGAGCGCTGGTAGTCGGAGGCGATGACGGCGACGTGATGGATGCCGGAAATTTGCATAGTTGGTCAGACAAAAGCCAAGTGTGAAAAGCGGCCGCAGCCGTCCAGCACCGACTATACCTGACCAATCCCGCTCAAGCCTAGCAGCGCGCCGGCGGCCAGCACCCACAGCGGATGCACCTTGCTCTTGTAGGTCGCAAAGGCGCAAGCCGCGGCGATCAGCGCCAGGCCCCAGGCGTGGGTCGAGGCCTCGGTAATCAGGGCGGCGCTGGCAGCCACCAGGCCGACTGTCATCGGCACCAGCCCGGCTTGCACCGTGGCGCGCCACGGGCGGTCCTTGAAGCGCTGCCACAGGTGCAGGACGACGCCGGTCAGCAGCGACGAGGGGCCGAATTTCGCCAGGCTGGTGACCAGTACCCCAGGCCAGCCGGCGACATGCCAGCCGACCAGCGTCACCACCATCATGTTCGGCCCCGGCGCTGCTTGCGCCAGGGCGAACATGGCGCTGAAATCCTGGGGCGACATCCAGTGGTGGATGTCGACCACCTGGCGCTGCATTTCCGGCAGGATGGTGTTGCCGCCGCCAAAAGCGAGCAGCGACAGCTGGCTGAAAATCGTTGCAAGGGCGAGCAGGGTATCGGTCATGACGGCAGCTTCCAGGCAGCGATCACGCTGAGCGGCGCCAGCACCAGCATGGTCGGCAGCAAAGGCAGGCGCAGCAGGGCGATCGAGACAAAAAACAGGCAGGCGATAAACAGCGGCAGCGGCTTTTTCAAGATCGGCGCCAGCATTTTCAGCGCCATCGAGATCAGCAGCCCGGAAGCCGCCGCGGCCAGGCCGGCGAACATGTGCTGCACCGAGGGATTGTCCTGGAAATGCTGGTAGACCACGCCAAGCGCAATCACGATCGCCGACGGCGCGGCGATCAGTCCCAGCAGGGAAGCCAGGGCGCCGCCGACGCCGCGGAAGTGCAAGCCTATCGCGACAGACAGGTTGATGATATTGCCGCCCGGCAGGAACTGGCACAGGCCAAGCATGTCGGTGAACTGCGCCGGCGTCAGCCAGCGGCGCTGCTCGACGATCATGCGGCGCGCCAGCGGCAGCACGCCGCCGAAGCCGATCAGTCCCAGCATCAGGAAGCCGGAGAACAGTTCGCGGGTGGACGGCGCGGCGCGCGCCATGTCCTGGCTGGTGGTGATGGTTTCTGTAGTCATTGCATATTATATTGAGGCTCAAACATTGGCGACGATGAAAAGCCGCTTGAACGGCAGCAGCGTGACGCCGTTCTCGCGCTGCGGATAGGCGTCCCGCATCGCCTCGGCATAGGCGGCGCGGAAGGGCGCGCGCTTGTCTTCCGGCAGCGCCTCCAGGTAAGGCCGCAAGCTGGTGCCCGCAGCCCATTCGGCGACAGCGTCGGCGCCGCGCAAGGTATGCAGGTAAGTGGTTTCCCAGATATCCAGCTTGCCGGTGCGGGAGCTCAGCAGGTCGTAATAGTTTTCAGCGCTCAGGATCGAAGGCTGTTGCGGCACCCCGCGCAGGTAAGGCGCAAACGATGGCGACCTGGCCAGTTCCAGCTGCATTTTCCTCAGCGGCGCGTCGTGCATCGCCGGCATCTGCACCGCCAGCCAGGAGCCGCTGCGCAGGAATGACAGCAAACGCGGAAACAGGGTGGGATGGTCCGGCAGCCACTGCAGCGTCGCATTGGAGTAAATCACGTCCAGCAATCCTTCCGGCTGCCAGTGCGCCAGGTCGGCGCGCTCGAAGCGGCATTCCGGCACCGAGGCGGCGGCTGCTTCGAGCATGTTGGCCGAGCTGTCGACGCCGAGCACGTCGGCTGCCGGCCAGCGCGCCTTTAACAGGGCGGAGATGTTGCCGGTGCCGCAACCGAGGTCGACTACCCGCTGCGGTTCCTGCTCGGGGACATACGCCAGCAGATCGAGGGCGGGACGCAGGCGTTCATTGCCGAAGTGCATGTACTGCTTGGCGTCCCAGAAATCGGTGGTCGTATTCATGTCTTCTCCTAGAATTTGTCACAAGGTGGAGGGTTGATGCAATTTCCCGGCATTTTTCGGAAAAATCATTTGTTTTACCCTAAAGAGCGATGAATATTGATTCGATAGACGCATGTTACAGAACTTTTAAAGCCTCACAAATCGACTTTTTTACTGCTTGTTTGTGATCTATAATCACAAGCATGTCTCGTCAACTACCTCCTCTGCAAGCGCTGCGCGCATTTGAAGTCGCCGCCCGCTTTGAGAATTTCTCAGCCGCCGCCGAAGAGCTGCACGTGACGCACGGCGCCGTCAGCCGCCAGGTGGCGGCCCTGGAAGCCTGGCTGGGCATGCAAGTGTTCCATCGTATCGGCAAGCGGGTGCAGCTGACCGACGACGGCCGGCGCTACCTGCTGACCGTGCAGGCGGCTTTCGATAATATCGCCACCGCCACCAGGCAGCTGCGTGAATCCGGGACGGTGCGCGTATTGCACATCAACTCCTTGACGACCTTCGCCATGCGCTGGCTGCTGCCGCGCCTGAGCGGCTTCCAGCGCCTGTATCCGGGGGTCGAGCTGAAATTGTCGACCTCTGCCGCGCAGCAGCCCTTGGGTGAGTCGGGCGAGCTGTTCGACGTTGCGATACGGCGCGGCCCGGGGCACTGGCCGAACTGCGTCAGCGGCGAATTCCTGGGCGAAAGCGAGTTGCCGGTCTGCAGCCCGGCATTGCTGGCGCGTGCGCCTATCCGGGCCGCCGGCGACCTGGCCGCGCATACCTTGCTGCATTCCGATACGCGCCCCGACGCCTGGCCGGAATGGCTGGCGCAAGCCGGCGTGGCGCCGGCCCTGTGCAAGAAAAAACAGTCGTTCAATCATTTTTATCTGGCTTTGCAAGCCGCCGTCGACGGCCTCGGCGTAGCGCTCGGGCCGTTGCCGCTGATTGCCGACGAGCTGGCCAGCGGCCGCCTGGTGATCCCGCTGGCTGAACCGGTGATCCGCGCCAGGAGCTACTGGTGGATAGTGGCGCGGCACCAGGCCGAAGTGCCCTTGATCAAGCATTTTTGCGACTGGCTGGAGCAGGAATCGCTGCGCTGAGGCGGGCTCGGCGGCGCGGATTCCGCAAATAATGATGCATAATGGCAACAGCCATTTTGGACTCGGCTCAATTTACATAAAAAATATTGAGGGGACAAAAGTCATGCGCCATACCCAGTTCAGCCGTTCTTTGAAATTGATAGCCGCAGTCCTGTCGAGCCTGGCGCTCGGCGCTTGCGGCGGTGGCGGCGGCAGCGATAACGTCGTCCCGCAATCGAAGGCGTTTACCGCCGATGGCGGCGTATCTTCGTTTTACCTCTGGAGCGGGACTGTTCCCGCCACACCCGGCGTGCTGCTGCAGCAGGAACCGCTGCCGGCCGGCCAGGTGCTGTCGAATGCCGCGCAGGCTGTGCGCATCCTGTACAGCTCGACCGATGGCGACGACGGCAAGACCGCGATCTACGTTTCCGGCGACTTGCAGCTGCCCAAGGGCGCGCCGCCGGTCGGCGGCTGGCCGCTGATCGCCTGGGCCCACGGTACGGTCGGCGTGGCCGACGTCTGCGCGCCGTCGTGGACAGTGCGCGATCCGCGCGACGTGGATTACCTGAATGCCTGGCTGGCGCAAGGTTATGCGGTGGTGTCCACCGATTACCAGGGATTGGGCACGCCCGGCCTGCATCCCTACCTGCATGCGCGGCCGGAAGCCTACAGCGTGCTCGACAGCATCCGCGCGGTTTCCAAGAATTTCCCGCAGCTGTCCGGCTCGGTGGTGATCGTCGGCCAATCGCAAGGGGCGCAGGGAGCGATTGCAACCGCCGCCTACGCGCCCAGCTATGCGCCCGAAATCAAGCTGCTGGGAACGGTCGCGACCGGCGTTCCTTACCAGCTGCAAAGTGTGCTGGCCTATCTGAACGCGTTGACGGCGCAAGTGCCTGCCAGCGGTTTTACCTCGGTGCTGGGCACGCTGGAAGCGTATGCCTGGCTGGGTTACGCCACCGCCGAACGGGTAGTGCCGGGTTTCCTGCTGTCGGATCACCTGACCGCCAAGGGCAAGGCGTTTTATGCGGTGGCGGCGAGCCAGTGCCTGGGGCCGATTGAAGACAACATCATGCAGAACAAGCTGGTCACTGCCGATGTGTTCAACGGCGACGTCACTGCCTGGGCTACGCAAACCTTGCAGTCGTCCAACTATCCGACGGTCAAGTTCGCGGCGCCGGTATTTGTCGGCACCGGGACCCTGGATACCGATATCCCGACCGTGGTCCAGTATCAGTTTGCGAAAGACGCTTGCACGGCCGGCAGCACCATCGAACAGCATTATTACGCCGGCCAGGATCACGACGGCACGGTGCTGGCGTCGCTGGTCGATTCAAAGCCGTTCGTGCAGAAACTGTTTGCCGGCCAACCGATCACCTCCAATTGCGCGGCGCTGACGCCGCCGCCCTGACTGTTTCAGGGGAGAGGCTTGGCCGCCAGGTCGATGCGGCGCTGGATGCGCGCCTGGGCTTCGCGGTCAGCCGCGGCCTTGGCGCGTTGCAATTGCACTCCTAGCCAGGCCAGCAAGGGCCGGCGCCAGCCTTGGGCCGATGCTGTCTCGACCGCATTGGCGATGTCGGGCGGCGTCAGCCTTCCGCTTTGCAGCAGGGCGCCGGCCGCCACCAGGCGCGCCAGCGGATCTTCGATATCGCCGATGCGGCCGCTGCTGACCACCGTCCTGTGCTGGGGCGGCAGCAAACCAGGGTCCAATCCCTGCCACTGGCCGTTCAGGTAAGCCGCATAACTGCGCTCGCCGGCGTCGGCGTCCGGCGCCAGCGGCTGGAACCCGGCGCAGTTGTCGAACTCCAGGCTGGCGGCGCGCGTGGCGCAGCGCGTCAGTTCGACGCGCGCTACCAGGTCGGCGCGGCCGGTGCTGGCGACCGCATCGCGGGCGCGTGCGAATTCGATGTCGGCTACGCGCGTATTGCCGCTCAAATAGGCTGACGAAAAACTTTGCATGGAACCGAAGGCGTTGCCCTGCCATTCAGGTGCGGGCGGTTTGCTGCTGCAAGCGGCGAGGGTCAGCAATGCGGCGCCGAAGGCGAGGGGAGAGGCGATCTTCATGGCAGTTTGAGCTCCGTGTTGCGGGCGAAAGGCCATTTGCGGTTGATTTCGTCGACCAGCTGGGTCACCTTGCGCAAGCTGGCGTCGACTTCGGCGCGCAGTGCGCCCAGGTCGTTGCTGGCGATGCGGGCATTGCTGCCTACTGCTTGCGCCTCGGCCAGCACGGCGTCCACTTTCTTGAGGCTGGTGCGGGCATCGCTCAATACATTGTTGAGCTGGACGACGGCGGCCTGGGCATCGTCCATCACGCCGCGCTGGCCGGGCTGGCCGAATACGCGCTGGTCGGCCTTGGTCAGCAGCGCGTTGACGCGATCCAGCGTAGCGATGATTTTCTTGGCATTTTCGTCGCCGCCCAAGGCGCCGCCCAGCACGCCATATTGTCCGTTCAGGCGGCCGGTTACGGCCTGCACATTGGCCAGGCTGGTGTTGAGGCTGGAATCGGCGGCGGTGATGGTCTGCAGGTTTTCCAGCAGTTCCCTGGCGGTCGCCACCAGGCGCGGGATTTCCGCCGCGGTATCGCCGCGCAGCACGGTGCGCACCGAGTCGGGCGGCAGCAGCGGATCGTCGAGCACGCCGGTAAAGGCGCGGATGCGGGTGTCGCCGACCAGCCCGCGCTCCAATGTAAATACGCTGCTGGTGCGCAGCCAGTTGGCGTCTTTGCTCGGGACATCGATCAGGATGCGCGCCTTGCCATCCGAACCGAGATCGATGCGTTGCACGCGGCCGATGGGGAAGCCGGAGAAGGTCAGGTCCATGCCCACCAGCACGCCCTCGGAGTCGTCAGCCACCAGCACCAGGCGCTGGGTGGATTCGAATACCCCGCGCGCGTACATCACGTACAGCACAAAACCGCACACCAGCGCAGCCATCAGGATCAGCAGCAGCAGCGCCTTGAGCTCAACATTGGCGGGTGGCTGGACAGAAGGAGATTCGGGAGCAAGTGCCATGGTCGCTTTCCAGATTAGATGTATTTCGCTGCCAGCGCCCCGACTTCGATCAGGACCAGCACGAACAGCAGGCGCGTGGCGCCTGGCTGCAGGGTGGATGACAGCGTGGTATTGCGGCGCGCGCTTTCAAGAATCGCGGCGGTCGGGACGACCGCCACCGCCAGTCCGAACAGCAGGGTCTTCAGGGCGAAACCGAGCGTAACCGCCGGATCGAACACCCGCCCTACGGTACGCGTGTAATCGAGCAGGCCCCAGGGCGTGACGCCGTAGACATTGATATACGCCAGCAGCAGGACGATCATGCCGCTCACAGTGGCCAGGCTCATCACCGAGAAGGCGCTGGCAATCACGCGCGGCACCAGGTCCAGCTGCAATTGTGCGATGTCTGGCGCGGTTGCGGTCTGGCCGGCGGCGGCCGCCGGCAGCTGCGCGCCGTTGAACGCCAGGCCGGCGCGCAGCGCCACGAACAGGGCTGCCGACAGCGGGATCAGTTCCAGCACCAGCACCCGCACCATCATTTCCAGCGCATAGCGCGACAGGCCGTAGCTAAGCGCGGTGACCAGCACGATACGGATCAGCACCAGGCTGAGCAAGGTCGACAGCAGGGTGAACCAGGGCAGGATCTGCCATGTGCCGCTATAGATATAGCGGTAGGTCGCGCTGCGGTTGGCCCGGTGATAGGTCGACGGTGAAACGCCCATGGCCAGCGCGATGCCGACCAGGTGCAGCATATGCCACCAGCTGCTCAGGGTGCGCATGAAAGTCACGGCCCATTGCTCTGGTTTTATGTAGCGGGACGGGGTTGGATACATAGCGCAATGATAACGCAGCAACACAGGAAACAGGCCTGTACGGATTTCTTTTTAATGCCGCTGGATTTGTGCTTTTCCTGCCGCCGTCGTCAACCAGCAATCAAAGCCGATATGCTAGACTTTCTGGCAAGAATCGGCTGTCGGCGATTTTCTGGAACCCGTATCAATTTCACGGAAAGAGAAAAATGACTACCTTGCTATCGCTGAAGAATATTTCTTGCGCCGCCGGATTTGCGCTGGCCGGCATGCTGGCTTCCAGTCCCGCACACGCGCAAACGACTGCGTCGATCGACGGCGCTATCGCAACCGCCTCGCAGTGGGTGGCGCTGGCGGACAGCAACCAGGCCGAGCGGATGTGGAGCAGCAGCGGACCTGCCATGCAAAAAAGCACCAGCAAGGAAGACTGGCTGAAATACCTGAGCGCGGTGAAGAACGAACTGGGGCCGTTGGGCAGCCGTCAATGGGCGCAGATTGTGCATGTGACCAATCCACCCGACTTGCCGCCGGGAGAGTATTTGAATATCGCGTTTACCGGCCGCTTCGCCAAAGCGCCGACTGTCGAAAAAGTATCGATGGTGCAGGCCGGCGACAAATGGATACCGGTCGGTTACGTGATCACGAAATTTGAACCGGCTGCGGCGGCCGCGCCGGCAACTGCAGATCCAAAAAAATAGATCGCTCCGCAGCAGCTATGCGAGCTCTGCGCTTCACTTCATCAATTATCAGCAGTACGCAACCAGCGGGCGCGGCGACCGCCGCGCCGGTTCATTGCGCTGCTGTCACCGGCTTAATCCTGGCGCGTCAAGCAGCTCCGCGGTACGCGTTCAGATCTGGTGTAAGCCGCTGCGGGCCTTGTGGTTGGGGTGTGTGCTTGGGCCTCTGCGAATCGGCCACGCTTTCGACGCCGTCGGCGGCAATCGCTTCGAGGAAGCCGAGAACGTTACGGTAATAATCAACCCGCATTTCCGCTTCCAGCAATTGCCTTTCTGACTGATACAGCGCCAGGCGTGTATCGCGGAGTTCATTTTCTGCCAGCTTTTCAGGCGTCTGGATATATTTTATCGCCAATCTGTTAAGCCATCCCATGTCGGCACCTCTTTTGTATGGAGACAGTTTTATCATAGATCGTTCTTGGCAAATAAACCTGATAATTGACATCATTTAACTATCTTGTTGCGCAATTTCCACGCCAATAATTTATGTGAAACAGCTGAGTATCGTCTTCGTGAAAATGCAAGGCATAACAAACAAGATGTGCGCCAGGCAGGTATCGACGATTGGCGCGCGACTGCGCGAATCTGTCGCTTTGCGCGCATCCTGGGCGAGCCGGCAAGCCCTATGCGGGCTCATGCGATCAGCGCACTGTGAGCCGCGGCAGCGCTGCTTAATGAATCAAGAGCGGAGCGCGGTAAGACTTGACCCGGTCGAGCTTGGCTGCATACAGGTCGTGGTCGTTGCTGGTCGTGCTGTTTTGCATGGCGATGCTCAAGTGCTTGACCGCCTGGTCGATTTCTCCCAGGCGCAGGCAGGCAATGCCTAGCCAGTACTGGAATTCATGATAGTAGGGATCGCGCGCAATTTCCCTGCTGAAGTGCAGCTTCGCAGCCTTGTAATCGCCGGCGCGCATTGCCGCCATGCCGAGGTTGAATGCCTGGAAGGGGGCTTCCGGCTGCAATTGCGCCAGCCTGGCCGCCAGCGGTTTTGCTTCCGCTGATTTGCCGAGATCGTTAAGGACGCCGATCAGGTTGAACATGACCACGGTGTTGTCCGGTTCGCGTTCATGCACCTGGCGGAATGTGCGTTCGGCTTCCAGCAAATTGCCGTGGCGCCGGTACACCACTCCCAGCGTATTGTAGGAAGCGAGGAAACCCGGGTCCTGCCGGATCGCTTCGCGCGCCCACCAGTAAGCGTCGTCCAGCCGATGCATGGCGAGGGCTTCGGCAGCCTGGTTATTCATGTACATCGCCACCACGGTATTCTCTTCGATGTCCAGCCGGCGCTGGCCTTCGGTATCTTCCGGCGGCAGGAAATCAATCGTCATCAGGCGGCTATGGTCGAGCGGGGTGCGGATGGCGCTGGGCCGTTTGCCGAGGGTGAGGTTGACATGGCCGCTGGCAAAATAGAGGTCGTCGTTGCGGCTCCATGCCTGGTCCATGAGTATGGTCTGGTAGCGCACCGGCAGCCCCAGTTCCTTGGCGAAGGCAGCGGTCATGATCACCAGCGACAGGCAATTGCCGCTGCGCGCCGCAAAGGTCTCGGCGGCATTGCGGGTGTGTTCTGAGCTGTACTCCAGCTGCAGCCGGTTCTTGCTGTACAGCGCATCGAACAAGCCTTGCTGTATGCCCTTTACGCGCATCTGGTGGGCATTCTCGTCGCTGGCCAGGTATTGGCGCATGGCGTGGCTGACGGCAAATACATTATCGGCGCTGATGTGCTGCGAGGGCGGGGCAAACAAGCGGTCGCTGAACAGCTTGTCAGCTTGCGGCGCCGGCGGCGGGGCCGCGCAGGCGGCGAGCACGAGACATAAAGACAGGATTAGCCAGCGTTTCATCTGGGGCCACCGTGCGGTAGGTACTTCCAATGTGCAGCTTGCAATATGCTGCTTCCAATATATACCTGAATCGCTCAGGCCGGGTGTCCCATGATGTAGTGTTCGAGCTGCTGGATGATGAATTGCTGCTCCGAAATGATGTCTTTCACCAAGTCGCCGATAGAGATGATGCCGACCAGCTTGTCATCGTCCAGGATCGGCAGGTGGCGCAGGCGGTTCTCGGTCATCAGCGCCATGCATTGTTCATTGGTGTCGTCCAGGCGCACATACATGACGGAGGACGTCATGATGTCGCGCACCGAAGTGTCGGTCGACGAGCGGCCCTTGAGTATCATCTTCCTGGCATAGTCGCGTTCGGTGACGATGCCGACGATTTTCCCCTGCACCGTCACCAGCAGCGCACCGACGCTTTTGTCCGACATCATCTTGATGGCGTCGAACACCTTGGCGTCAGGAGCAATCGTGTAGACGGTTTGGTTCTGCTTGGTCTTGAGAATCTGCGCGACGGTTTTCATCAGTCATCCCTTCAGACAAACCTGCAATTCGAATAATTATTTTGCGACCCTGCCTAGTTTAGAAAGTAGCCTTTTCGTTTTCAAATTGCAAGCATCTTCAGTGCGGGCGCGCGTTGCGGCTGACAATTCTGACAGTAGTAAAAAGATGGGCTATTATATTATTATTGCAGTGCGGCAATAATTCTTTGGCTGGCGAAATTGAACCATAGGCGGTTAAGGCGCTCTGTTTGTGGGGCCCGACGTAGCGGATATTCCTGCTGTGGAGGCAAGTCAATGCAAGAAACAGGAAATCTTCTTTTAATGACAACGTATTTCAATGGTCGTTTTGCCAATGACCGATTTTAGTTTTACCGCCGTGCTGAAAAAAATACAGAAGTCAGATGCAGCAATAGCTTTGCCGCGCCGGTCGGATATCCGGCTCGCGATCTTTTTTTTTGCAAGCGCATTAATCGCATGCATATGGGTGGTTACCTTATATGACGAAGCCAGCGAAACGCAGCGCGAACTGGAAAAAGTCGGGCGCGATGCACAGAACGTGGCCCGGGCGTTCGATGAGAATATCAGCCATGTCATCGAGCAGGCCGATGAAGCCAGCGACCTGCTGAAATTCCAGTACGAGCGTTTCGGCGCAAAAATGAACAGCCTCGAGTATCGGGACGCGTGGCTAATGCAAGGCAACCTGGCGAACCGTTTTTTTATCCTTGACGAACATGGAAAGCAGGTCTACGCCAACGACGATATCGTGCTCAACGACGGACTCGTCGCAGGCCATATGCAATTGCACCAGGGGCACGATTCCGGCCAGCTGATGTTCCTCGCCAAACCGGCGCGCGACCGCGTCTCGGGGGAATGGTCGATGCAAGCCAGCCGACGCCTTAACCGGCCCGACGGCAGCTTCAGCGGCATTGTCGGCGTCTCGATAAGCAACGAGGCGGTGACGCGTTTTTATCACCAGATCAATATCGGCCGCGACGGCGCTATCAGCGTGGTCGGCGATGAAGGCACGATCAAGGCGCGCGAGCCGGACGGCGCCAAGGCGATCGGCATGGATTTTTCTGGCAGGCCGTCGTTTGCCGTGATGAGGCAGCACCAGCAAGGCTACCTGACCAGCAACGGCGTGGTCGACGGCAAGCAGCGGACGTATGCCTATCGCCAGCTGGAAAATTATCCGCTGATGGTGATTGTCGGCATTTCGGTCGAGGAAGCGATGCAGCCGTTCTATAACAACCGCTTTCGCGGTTATGTGCTGGCGGCATTTTCCACCGGTGTGGTGGTGGTGTTCACCGCCTTCATCCTGTTCATGGCGAACGGCCTGGTGAGCACCGGGCGCGTGGCGACTCTTGCCAACCAGGCCAAGTCGCAGTTCCTTGCCAATATGTCGCACGAATTGCGCACGCCGCTGAACGGAATTTTGGGTTATGCGGAACTGTTGCGGGAAGATCTGGTCGGAACCGACGAGCAACATTTTGCGCAGGCAATACATGACAGCGGCACGCATCTGCTCTTGCTGGTCAATACCGTGCTCGACCTGGAGCGCATCGCGGCGGGGAAAATGGAAGTTTTCATCGCGTCCGAAAATTTGCGCGAGCTGATGCAGAAAATTGTTGCCAGCCATGCGTCCACCGCGATGCGCAAGGGGATCGACTTGAGGCTGGTGCTGAGCCCGGCGCTGCCGATCGAGTTTGCCTGCGATCGCGGCAAGCTGATCAGGGTGCTCAACAACCTGATCCACAATGCGTTGAAATATACGGATCAGGGAGCGGTAACGGTGCGCGTGCTGCAGGGCGACGGCGTGCTGATATTCCGGGTGGTGGATACGGGCGAAGGCATCCCGATGGAATTGCAGCGCGTCATCTTTGAAAAATTTGCCCAGGTGGACGGCTCGGACATGCGGGCGCAAGCCGGCAGCGGCCTGGGCCTGGCGCTGGCCAAGGAATTGGTGAAATTCATGGGCGGCACCATCGCCGTACGGTCGCGGGTCGGCAAAGGTTCGATTTTTGCCTTCACGATACCGGTTTGAACAAGGCTTTACAGTGATTAGGTGTGAATGAAAAACATATTGGTAGTGGATGATAATCCTCTCAACAGCAACCTCGCCAGGATCATCCTGACCAGGGCGGGACATACGGTCCACGTGTTTGCCGGAGCTTCCGAGGCTCTGCGTTACCTGGAAAAAAATACAGTCGATGTGGTGTTGACCGACGTCGGCATGCGCGATATAAACGGAAAAGAATTCTGCCGCCTGGTCAAGGACGGCAGTCACGAGGTGGTTCCTCGCATGGTGGCGTACACCGCATTTGCGATGGAGGAGGAGTTGTTGTCGATCCGGGCGGCAGGTTTCGATGCCGTAGTCATCAAGCCGGCGACCCGTGTCCAGATCCTGGCAGCAGTGGATCCTGCCAGTTGAAGCGCTGTCTTGCGTTGTTCGATGTAGCGCTTCAGGAACATAACCAACCGCCGACCATGCAATCTTATATCTGCCATCACTTCAGCCCGGAAATGTTTTTAAAGCATTCCTATAACGACAAAGGCGTTTTTGTCGATTTGTGCAAACTGTTTCTGCAAGTCGGCAACGAACAGTTCGCGCGCCTGAAAGCGGCCGTGCAGGCCGGGAGTGTAGGCGCCACGACGCAGGAATGCCATGCGCTCAAGGGCACGTTGCTCATCTCTGGCGCTGATGCCGCCGTGCGCTTGCTGGATCAGATAGAGATCGAGTTCAACCGGAAAAAACGGGTCTGTACAACGGAAAAAATCCTCGAGCTGCAAAATGAAATCGCGCTGACGATGGATGAAGTGCGCGACTTCCTGCTGGAGCTGGAAAGCCTGGAGCTCCAGCACTGAAGCGTCAAGGCGCCGGCTGTTGCGCCGGCGGCTCGCAGCATTTTTCCACGGCGTGACGGCGGCTTTCGGCAGCCAGAGCAGAATGGCCCGACAATAACAATGCAGCCTTGTCGATCAAGAGTTGGGTCGGTATCGGCCGGGCAAAAGAAGCCGCCAGCAGCAGCACAAAACTGACTGCCATCAAGGTGCGGTTCAACACCGGCTTGGGCAGGCTTTCAGCGCACCAGATGAAAGCGAGGCTGACTGCGCCGCCCAGCAGCCAGCCGCTGAGCGCTTCCGAGACCGAGTGAAAATCCAGCACCACGCGCGACAGGCTGATCAGCGCCGCGAAGGCCATGCCAGACACTACCGCAAGCTGCCGCACGGCAGCGGTTTTCTGCTGGAACAGGAAATAGAAGAGCAGGGGGATGATCGCCGCGGAGCGCATGGCGTGGCCGCTGAAACCGGTGAAATCCAGTTCGTCTATGCCTATGCCCCAGCCGACGAACGCAATCTTCGAGGCGGCGACCAGCAGCAAAGCGGAACCGAACAGCAGGCACCATGCCCAGAACAGACGTTGCGCGCGTGCCGCCAGCAGCCACGCTGCAATCGCAACGGCGGCGGGAAGCATGATGGTGCTGCCGCCGACTTTGGTGATACCCATCCATGAAAGCATAAAACTCATTGCCTAATTAGCGGCCGATACCTGTCTCCTGCGATACCAGCAGGTTGATATGCGCTGATTGCGCTATTTTTACTTGAGTTGGTTCAAGCAGCGGATGCTGCACGAGCCTGGCGCGCCTTGCGTGCCGCACAGCCGCGCAAGAAACCGCGCAGCTCTTCGAACACGATAGGCTTCTGGAAAAACAGGACCTCGTCAGGCAAGCCGCCGCGCGCATCGAGCTCGTCCCTGCTGAGCGTGGTGAGGACGGCGATGTCGATATGCCTGAGGTCGGGATTGGCGAGCACCGTTTTGACAATCTCATAACCGTCGATGCCTTCCATGACGATATCGAGCAGCAGGATATCGTACTTGCGCTGGGCGATTTCTATCAGCGCCTGGTAGCCGTTGTCGCAAAAGCGCGTCTCCAGCGCGATATCCCAGGAAGCGATCTGCTTCTCATACACCATCCGCTGCAGGGCATTGTCTTCGACGATCAATGCGCTCAGTGTCGAAGACAGCGCGGTACGGCCCTTGTCCATCGGCAGGTCGCTGCGTTCGGCCTTCAGCGCTTCGATGGCTTCGCGCGGAATGCGGCGGTGTCCGCCTTGCGTCTTCCATGCCACCAGGACCCCGCGCTCCACCAGCTGCTGCACCGAGGTGACGGAAATTCCCAGCAGCTTGGCTGCTTCTTGCGTAGTGACATCGCTTTGATTGAGTTTCACTGCTGACATTGGGCGATTGATTGGGCGGTTAATTGGGCAGTTAAGGAGTTAGGCGGCGCGGGACAAGCTGCACATTCTATCAAACGTATCTATCGGAACGCATTTTATCAATTTATCAAATAGCCGCCACCAACTGATTGGAGGAGCGTCGCGCCAGGTAGTTCAGGGGTCTTTGCCGCCTGAAATGCATTTAATTGCAGGCGGATTGAATTATCTCTGGTCATTCAAATAAAAAATACTATAAAATCGTTGAAATCGGTATTTATGTGATTTTAAACGATTTTTGTTGTTTTTTTGATTTTAAATTCACATGATTGCCTGGGTTGGTTCGAGCTGCGTATCGTTAAATTGGATCGGTGTGAATTAAATTGAAAAAAATATTGCTGCTAACTCTTGTGTTTGCGCTGGGCGGTTGTGCCTTTGCCCCAGGCATGAAATTCGATTCCTATTCGCCACTGGATGCAAGCGATCCTGAGTCGGTCCCGGTGATCACGCCGATCACCCTCAAGCTGGTGCAGCAGGAAAACGCCGAACGCATGCGGCTATCCGGGCAAGGCGAGCAGTACCGGGAACTGATCGGCAAGCCGCAGCCGTATCGCATGGGGCCGGCCGACATATTGTCGATCATCGTCTGGGATCATCCTGAACTGGTGGTTCCTAACCTTACCTACACCCTGGGCGCTACCGGCAACCTGTCCAACAGCGGCATGACCGCGCAGACGCTGCCGGGTTATGTGATCAGCAACGAAGGCGAAGTGCAGTTCCCTTACGTCGGGCTGTTCAAGGCGGAAGGATATACCGAAGTAGAGGCGCAAAAGAAATTGCGCGGGCTGCTGGCCAAATATATACGCGATCCGCAGATCACCTTGCGCGTCATCGGCTACCGCAGCCAGAAGATCTATGTCGACGGCGAAGTGCGTTCGGCCGGGGTCAAGCAGATGAGCGATGTGCCGATGACGCTGTCGGAAGCGATCAACCAGGCCGGCGGCATTCCGCCCAGCGGCGACGCCAGCCGGATTACGCTGGTGCGCGGCGCCAAGAGCTATGAAATCAGCGTGCCGGACCTGATCGCGCGCAACCTCAGCCCTTCCGACATCATCTTGCAGAACGGCGACGTGCTGCGGGTTGCGCCGCTGAGCGACAACCAGGTCTCGGTTTCCGGCGAAGTGCGCAGTCCCGGCTTGCTGCCCTTGCGCAGCAACGGCCGCCTCACACTGAGCGATGCATTGAACGGCGCCGGAGGCGTCGACGCCAACACCAGCGATCCAAGCGCGATCTATGTGGTGCGGGCTGCTCCCGACGGCACCATGCCGAAAGTGTTCCATCTTGACAGTAAATCGCCGGTGGGCATGGCGCTGGCGGAAAATTTCCCGCTGCAGGCCAAGGACGTAGTGTATGTCGATGCCCCAGGCCTGGTCCGTTTCAGCCGTGTGTTTGCACTGCTGGTCGGCACTTCTACTACCGCGGTCAATTCGCGTAACGCTGTGGATAAGAAAAATTGATCAAGTCCATTCTCATCGTCTGCATAGGAAACATCTGCCGCAGCCCCATGGCGGCGGCGCTGTTCGCAAAAAAACTGCCGGGACTGCATTGCCGTTCGGCCGGCATCGGCGCGCTGATAGGGCAGCCCGCCGCGCAGGAGTCGATTGAATTGATGGAGCAGCGCGATATCGACATCCGCGACCACCGGGCGCAGCAGCTGCAGTCCTGGCTGTGCGAGTCCGCCGACCTGATTCTGGTGATGGATATCGAGCAGAAACAGCATATTGAAAAGCAGTACCCGACCACGCGCGGCAAATTGTTCCGGCTGGGGCAGTTCAGCCAGTTCGATGTGTTCGATCCCTACAAACGTCCGCGCGATGAGTTCGAGAGTTGCCTGCGCCTGATCGAACAAGGCGTGGACGACTGGGTAAAGCGCATCGATTCGGTCAACTAGCGACCGCCGGCGAACCTGTTGCGTGTCTGTTGCGAATTTGCCGCCAGGCGGCGCCGCGCGATGCCGATGCGTGTCCTTCGCAAGCAATGCATGTTGTCAGTACCTCTATCAATATTTGCCAACCAGCTGAATAATCCATGACTTCACTCAATCCGCTGCAACAAAATTTTACCGACAAGCATGAGGAAATCAGCCTTGCGGCCATTCTCGATATTCTGCTGGACAACCGCTGGTTGATCGGTCTGATCACTGCCGGCTTTTTGCTGCTTGGCGCTTTGTACGCTTTCCTCGGCACGCCCATCTACAAGGCCGACATCCTGGTGCAGGTGGAAGACAATTCTCCCAGCGCCGCCGCCAGCAACATGCTGGCCGACATGTCGGCGATGTTCGACGTGAAGTCCACCGCGCCGGCCGAAATAGAAATCCTCGGCTCGCGCCTGGTGGTGTCCAGGAGCGTCGACAACCTGCATCTGTTCATCGACCAGGGGCCGAAATATTTCCCGGTCATCGGCGCCTTGATCGCGCGCCATAACCTGGACCTGTCGGAGCCCGGCCTGCTTGGCATGGGCGGTTATGCCTGGGGCAGCGAAAAGATCGATGCCGACGTCTTCAATGTGCCGCAGGTGCTGGAAACCGAAACCTTCAAGCTGACCAACCTCGGCAAGGGCCGCTACAGCCTGGCCAGCTCGGCGTTCGACCAGGTGTTCGAAGGCACGGTCGGCAAGACTGAGAAATTCACCGTGGCCGCCGGCGTGATCGAGCTGCACGTGGCGCAGATGCGGGCCAAGCCTGGCATCGTGTTCAAGCTGGTGCGCAATTCGCGCCTGAAGACCATACAGGATTTGCAAGACCAGCTCAATATCGCCGAAAAGGGCAAGCAGTCCGGCGTCATCGGCGCCGAGCTGCTGGGGCCGGACCCCTACCTGGTGAGCGCCACCATGAATGAAATCGGCCGCCAGTACGTGCAGCAGAACGTCGAGCGCAAATCGGCCGAGGCCACCAAGTCGCTGGATTTCCTGGACGGCCAGCTGCCGGAGCTGAAGGCCGAGCTGGACAAGGCGGAAAACCTGTACAACGCCTTGCGCGAACGGGTCGGCACCATCGACATGGGCGAAGAAGCCAAGCTGGTGCTGCAGCAGTCGGTATCGACCGACACCCAGATCCTGGAGCTGAGGCAGAAGCGCAAGGACCTTTCCACCCGCTTTGCCGATTCGCATCCGTCGATCCTGGCCATCGATCGCCAGATCGGCGCGCTGCAGAGCGAGCAAGGCAAGATCTCGGGACGCATCAAGACATTGCCGAACAGCGAGCAGGATGTATTGCGCCTGATGCGCGACGTGACCGTCAACACCAGCCTGTATACCGGCTTGCTGAATAATATCCAGCAGTTGAAACTGCTCAAGGCAGGCAAGATCGGCAACGTGCGCGTGGTCGATTCCGCTGCGCTGCCGGAAATCCCGGTCATCCCGAAAAAGCCGCTGGTGTTCGCGCTTGCGCTGCTGCTCGGCCTGTTCTTCGGCGTGGTGACGGCGGTGCTGCGCAATATCCTGTACGGCGGCGTCAGCAACCCTGAAGACATCGAGCGCCACGCCGGCCTGAGCGTGTATTCGACCGTGCCGCTGAGCGACGCCCAGCAGCTGCTGAATTACAAGATCAAGACGAAATCCAAGGAGATGGCGCTGCTGGCGGTGTCCGAGCCGCACGATACGGCGATCGAAAGCTTGCGCAGCCTGCGCACCGCATTGCAGTTCGCCATGCTGGAAGCGCACAACAACATCGTGCTGCTGACCGGCCCGGCGCCAGGGGTCGGCAAATCCTTCATCTCCGCCAACCTGGCGGCCGTGATTGCCTCTTCCGGGAAGCGCGTATTGCTGATCGACGCCGACCTGCGCAAGGGCCACCTGAACCAGTATTTCGGCATGGGCCGCGGCAAAGGCCTGTCCGAGCTGATTTCCGGCGGCAGCAAGCTGAACGAAGCGCTGCATAAAGGCATCGTGCCAAACCTGGATTTCATTTCCACCGGCACCTTGCCGCCGAATCCTGCCGAACTGTTCCTGGTCGGGCGCATGTCCGAACTGCTGCAAGAATTTTCCGCTTCCTATGACCTGGTGCTGATCGATACGCCGCCGGTGCTGGCGGCGTCGGACACCGGCATCCTGGCGGCGCTGGCAGGCACGGCATTCCTGGTGGCTCGGGCCGAGACCACCAAGCTGGGCGAAATCGTCGAATCCATGAAGCGCCTGGCGCAGAGCGGCGTCCATGCGAAAGGCGTGATCTTCAACGGCCTCAGGCTGGATACGCGCCGATACGGCTACGGCAATTCGGGACGTTATCGCTACACCGCCTATTCCTATAAACCGCAAGACGTCAAATCCTGACCGCACCCGCACATGAAAAAAGCCAAGGCGCTGCTGCAAGTGATTTTTGAGCAAGCAGTATTCACACTGTCGTTTTTTTCCACCCAGGCGCTGCTGGCGCGCTACCTGAGCGTGGAGGCGTTCGCCTCGTTTTCCGCGATCTATTCGGCGGTGATCCTGCTCAACATCGTGCACGGCTGCACGGTCATGGAACCGTTGCTGGTGTTCGCCAAATCGAATTATTCGATCGGCCGCAAGCTGTTGCTGCAGCTGCACCTGCCGGTGGCGCTGCTGAGCTTGCTGGTCGTGGCCTACCTGGTCTTGCGCATCCCCGATACGCCGCCGTATTTCATTTATGCACTGATCCTGGCGCTGGCAGGTTTCGTGGCGTACTGGACCGTGCGCTCGGTTGCGATCCTGGACAACAAAAGCTTGAAATCCGTGATCCCGGCGCTGGCCCAGCTGGCTGGCGTGTTCGCGGCAATTGCGATGATTCCCAAGGACAGCCGTTATCAGCTGAGCGAGCTGCTGGCGGCTATCGGCTTGCCTTTGCTGCTGGCCAGCGGACTGGTCGCCATCGGCTCGAAGAAGAAAGACGCCCATCCGAATCCCGTGCCCGGCGAAAAAATCTCCTGGCTCAGCTTCGGCCTGAACAATTCCCTGAGCCAGGTCATGGTCTGGGCCATGACCCACGGCCTGGTGATCTATTACATGTCCAGGCAACAGGCGGACCTGGCGGCCAATTTCCGGGTGGTGATGACGCTGGTGCTGCCGGCGCAGTACCTGAACATCGCCATCTCGAACTTCGGCCTGCCGAGGCTGGCGCGGCTGGCCGATGAAAAGTCGTCCAGGTTTGCCGCCATGGCGCGCATGCTGATCGCGACGACGCTAGCTTCCAGCCTGGTGTACGGCCTGGTGCTGTGGCTCTCGGGACAATTGCTGGTCGGCTTGCTGTTCGGCGCCAAATACAGCGGCCTCGACATGCGCGACTACTTCCTGCTGCCGATGATCCTGGCGGCGATCCAGGGCACGCGCACCGTATTGAAGGCGCTCAAGCTGACCCACCACGCCAGCTGGGCGGTGGCCGGCGGCTTCCTGTGCTTCGTGCTGGTGTTTGTCACGCGCCCGGCGACCTCGGTCAGCACGGTGTTCGTGCCGACCGTATTCGGCCTCGGACTCGCTGCTTTCATCATGTTTTATCAAATCCGTAAAAGTCTGAAAGTGGTGGCCATATGAAAATCGTGATCTGCGCTGTTCCCTATAGCCCCAACTTGGGCGATGGCGTCATCTATGAAAACATCAAGCAGTTGCTGCTGGAGCGGGTTCCCGGCGCGCAGGTCAGCGCGCTCGACATTGCCGGCCGCGACGATTATGTGAAGGCCGGGATCTCGAAAAAATCGCTGGTCAGCAAAGTGCCGAAGCTGCTGCGTCCGTACGCAGTCTGTACCTATTTCAGCCTGCAGTATTTCCTGCGCTGGCGCCGCAAGTGGGTAAGCCAGCTGGCCGACGCTGACCTGGTCGTGGTCGGCGGCGGCCAGCTGCTGCTGGACGTGCACCTGAATTTCCCGGTCAAGCTGTTCCTGCTGTCGAAGGCGGTCAAGGCTGCCGGAAAATCCGGCAAGGTCGCCGTATTCGGCGTCGGCGTGTCGAAGAGCATGTCGAGCGCCGGCACCGGCCTGACCAAGCGCACCTGGGAAAACCTGGCGCCGATCCAGGCCAGCACCCGCGATATCGCTTCGGCGCAGAACCTGAAGCTGATCCTGGGACAGCCGCTGGATGTCAAGGTGACGCCGGATCCAGGCATCTATTCGCAGCAGACGTTTGCCGCCTTCCTGCCGCCGCGCGCGACCGGCAACGTGCTCGGAATCTGCATCTCCAGTCCGCTGGAATTGAACCAGGCCGGAATGGAAAAACAGGATTACAGCAAGCGCATCGGAAAATATTTCCAGGAACTGGCGATCCAGGCAGTGACGCTGGGATACCGGGTCCACCTGTTTACCAACGGTTCGCCGGAAGACGAGGCGTTCAAGGATGCGCTGGCGGCCGGGCTGGATCCGGAAATCGTCAACCTGCCGCGCCCCGGGGTGCCGTCGCAGCTGGTGGCCAACATCGGCCAATGCGACTGCATCATCGCGCACCGGCTGCACGCCAACATTGTCGCCTACGCGTTGGATATCCCGAGCATCGGCCTGAACTGGGACAGCAAGGTCCAGTCGTTTTTCGAGCTCACCGGGCGCGGCCGCTTTTTCATGCCGGCGCCGGTGCCAGACGTCACCCGCACTTTCAAGCTGCTGTACCAGGCGCTGCAAGTCGACGGCGCCGGCGAGAAGCTGCGCCTGACGCAGCAATTGACAACCGAGATCGCCGCCTTGCTGGAGCGTTCCGGCCTGGCGGGCAAAGCGCCCGCGCCAGGGCCGGATCCAGCGGCGAGGGCTGTCACGGCGGCGGCATAGGCAACCATGCGTTCCTTATTCGACAAACGCATCGCACCCGATATCCGGCTCATTTGCGGGATCTTGATGCTGGTGCTGACCGCACTCATTTATATGTACCAGCGGGCGTTCCTCCCGAGTTATTTCTTTACCGATGAAACCACGATCATCGACCTGATGAAATATACCGACCTCAGCCTGGCCGAACAGAATTCGTTCGTCAGCACGGCAGTGATTTTTTCTTTCCTCGGGTCAGCCTGGTCGCAAGTGCTGCTGCTGGTTGCTACTTGCTCGGTGATCTTCTATATCAGCAGGAAATCGCTGCGGCTGGTCGACCTGGCGTTTGCCTGCATCCTGATGCTGTCGTTCACGCTGTTCAACCTGAAGCTGTCGAAAGAGATCATCGTCATCCTGCTGAACCTGCTGGTGTGCTATGTCTGCACCTGGCGCATATCCAACCATGGCAAGACGGCGCTGGTGATTGCGATCTACCTGTTGTATGCGTGGCAGTTCCGCATCTACTACGTGCTGATCGCCGCCATCATGGCGGTCATGCATATCGTGTTCAGCACGCGCGGCAAGCTGCGCGCCGTGATCGTGCTGGGCATCATGGCGGCTTGCCTGGTGCTGCCGGGGGATTTCTGGAACCAGCTGCAGCAGGCGCGCGACATCATCAACATGGAAAGAGAAGGGCTGTCCGATTCGAAGACCATTTTCTCGAATGTCCTGACGCCGAACGGCATCATGACGGCTTTCCCGAACGCCGGTTTTGCCGCACTGCGCTTTTATTTCGCTCCCATTTTCTCCCTGCGCGTGCAAGAGATATTTCTGTCTTTCACGCTATGGCTGCTGACCTTCCTCATGTTCCGGCGGCATAACCACAAACATCCGCTGTTCCTGCTGCTGGTCGCCAATTTCGCCATCCAGACCTTCTTCGAGCCTGACCTTGGGTCGTTTTTCCGTCACCTGACCGCTTATGCTTTCTGCGTATTCGGCATCGATTACCTTCAGCCGGGGCGCATCCTCTCGCGCCACCCGGCAGCAGCGCCAGCACCGGCGCATTTCTATCGGGAGACTTAAATGCAAAAGCAGGAACCCGTGCTGCATGTGTTGAATGTGGCAGAGACGATCAAGGGCGGCGTCGCCACCTACCTGGAAACCCTGGAGCGCCTCAGCGCCGATTTCAACTGCCGTTTCGACTACCTGGTGCCAGCCGCCCAGGCCGACCAGCTGAAAGCGGAGCGCGTGCACCATCACTCTCATTCGCGCGGCGGGCTGGGGCCGTTCAAGCTGGCGCTTGCGATCGTGCGCCAGGTGCGGAAATCGCGCCCGGACATGGTCTATGCCCACAGCACCTTCGCCGGCGTTGCGCTGTGCCTGGCCAAGCCATGGCTGGGACGGAAGGTGAAGACCATTTATTGCGCCCATGGCTGGGCCAGTTTCCGCGACCGCAGCAAATCGGTGACCCTGGTTACCCGCGCCATCGAAAAAATCATGTCTTACATTCCGAACGCGGTGATCGATATCTCGCGCTACGAACACGTCAACAATCGCAAGTTCGGTTTCTCCCGCAACTGCATCCTGATCCAGAATACCGTCCTTGACCGCATCCTGCCGCCGGCCAAGGAAGACCCGGACGACGGCCACCTGCATATACTGTTTGTCGGCAGGCTGGATCACCAGAAGGGCTACGATATCCTGGTGGACGCCATCCGCATCCTGCAAAAGAAACGGCCGAAATATGTGTATCACATCGTCGGCGCGCCGGTGCTGGCGAACCTGCAGATCGAAATGCTGGAAGCCGCCAACGTGCATTATTACGGCTGGATCGGGCAGGCCGAGATCAACGCCTATTACGACCTGGCCGATGTGCTGGTGATGCCGTCGCGCGCCGAAGGATTCGGCCTGACGGCGCTGGAAGCCTTCCGCAGCTATGTTCCGGTAGTCGCCAGCAACCGCGGCGCCTTGCCCGATATCGTCGAGCATGCGGTCAACGGCCTGATCTTCAACTGCACCGCGGACGACCTGGCCGAGAAGCTGGAAAACCTGAACCGCGCCAGCCTGGGCGACTACGCAGAAGCGGCGCGCGCCTCTTACCTGACGCGTTTTTCTCCCGGCCAGTTCATCGCCAGCTACCAGAAACTATTTTCTCGCCTGCGGTAAACCAATTAGCGCCTTTACCGTCCAACAGGATCCTATTCGACCGGAGCAAAAGATGAAACTACCTGCAGCATGGCTTATTCCTGTGTGCGGCGTATTGGCGGCTTCTCATGCGTCTGCGTGGGAAAAATACGGCATCCACTCCGCCTATCCGGCGGCCATCAGCGTCCAGATCAATCCATCGCAAATAACCAGCCAGCAGCTGGCGGCCATCAAGGATGCCGGCTTCGAATACGTCAGGTTCGGCACCCGTCCGCCGGTCAGCGACAAGCCGCAGGACTTTTCGGAACTGCTGGAGCGCTTGCGCAAGGCCCAGCTGAAACCGATCATCACCCTGTTCGGCGGCGCTACGGTCTGGGTGCAGCCGAAGCGGATGATGTCGGCCGCCATGACGCCGCTGGATGCGGCCGACAATTTCTCCAAATTCGCGCTGACCACCTTGAACCAGTACGCGGATCCCAACATCCTGTGGGAATTATGGAACGAACCGGATAATCCGACTTTCCTGAAGCCGGGCATGCTGCAAACCGGCCTGGTGCCGGCAATCCAGAAAATCTGCGCGGCGCTGGAACAGCAAAAGGGCGGCGCCAGGAAAAACATCTTTGGCTTCGGCTTTGCCAAGCTGCCCAACCTGCAGCCTAAAATCCCCGATGACAAGCTGCTGGCCATCTCGCTGCAAAATTGCCTGAGCGGCGTTTCGGTGCATCCATACCGGAAAATCCCGGAGACGCTGGCCGACGATGCGTCCAAGAGTCGCGAGCTGCTGCGCAAGTACGGCAAGGGCGAACTGCCGATGATTGCATCCGAATGGGGATATTCCAACTTTACCGCGGCCCGGGACCAGGGCGGCCAGGCGCAACTGGTGCTCAGGGAATACCTGTCCACGGTATTCGCCGGCATTCCGCTGGTGAATATCTACCAGTGGCAAGATACCGGGCCGGACCGGGCTGCGCGCGAACAGAACTACGGCCTGACCGACAGCAGCGGCCAGGCCAAGCTGGCTCTGCCCGCGCTCAAGCATTTGCTGGGCAAGCTGAAAGATACCCAGCTGGCCGGCAGCGAGAAAGTAGGGGACGCGTATCAGCTGGTGTTGAATAGCCAGCCAGGGGCTTCGGCAAAACGCAGTGTCCACGTCGTATGGAGTTCTGCGGCGCGTCCTGGCGGCGGTTTCTCGATTCCGCGGAGCAAGGGACAGCGCTGCGTGATCAGCGAATTTTATCCGCAGCAGGGCGATAAGCCCTGTCCGGAAGGAGCTTCCAGCGTTGACCTCAACGCAGGCCCGTCGCCAATGGCGGTTACGCTATACGACTAGGGCCGGCCGGTCCTAGATCTTGTCGGCGACGAAGTTGTTGAGGAATTCGCGGAATTCCTTTTTGACTTCAGGGTGTTTCAGCGCGAATTTTACCGAAGCTTGCAGGTAGCCGAGCTTGCTGCCGCAGTCGTAGCGGGTGCCTTCGAACTGGTAGGCCATCACTGCTTCTTGACGCAGCAGCGAGGCAATGGCGTCGGTCAGCTGCAGTTCGCCGCCCGAGCCTGGCTGGAGCGTGTGCAGGTGGTCGAAAATCGAGGCGTTCAGGATGTAGCGTCCCACCACGCCCAGGTTGGACGGCGCGTCTTCCGGCGCCGGTTTTTCAACGATGCCGTGCAGCTTGTGCAGGCGTTCGCCGGCCGGCGTGCCGGCCACCACGCCGTAGGAACGGCTCTGCACCGGGGCGATCGATTCAACGCCGACGATGCTGCTGCCATAGTCCGCATACAAGTCGGTCATCTGCCGCATGACTGGCGTAGTCCCATCCAGCAAGTCGTCTGCCAGGATCACGGCAAACGGTTCGCCATGCACCAGCCGCTCGGCGCACATCACGGCATGGCCCAGGCCCAGCGCTTCCGCCTGCCGTACATAAAAACATTCGACATTCTTGGGCTTGATCTGGCGCAGCACTTCCAGCAGCGCCTGCTTGTTCTTGGCCAGCAGTTCGGCTTCCAGCTCGTAGGCTTTGTCGAAATGGTCTTCGATGGCGCGCTTGTTGCGGCCGGTGACAAAAATCATTTCGGTGATGCCGGCGGCGGCGGCTTCTTCCACCGCATACTGGATCAAGGGCTTGTCTACCACTGGCAGCATTTCCTTGGGGCTGGCCTTGGTGGCGGGCAGGAAGCGGGTGCCGAGGCCGGCGACAGGAAATACGGCTTTGGTGATTTTTTTATGCATGCTGATGACTCTTGAAGATAGATTTGTAAAAAAAAGCGCCGCGGGCGGCGCCAGGCAAGCTGTTGATCAATAGGCGGTCTTGCCGCTCCAGCCCTTGAACGCGGTCCATAGCAGGATCCGGAAATCCATCAGGAACGACCAGTTTTGTATGTAATGCAGGTCGAACTGGACGCGTTTTTCCATTTTCTCCAGGGTGTCGGTTTCGCCGCGGTGGCCGTGGATCTGGGCCCAGCCGGTGATGCCGGGCTTGACGCGGTGGCGCACCATGTACAGGTCGAGCAGCTCTTCATACATCTGGTTGTGCTGCAAGGCATGCGGGCGCGGACCGATGACCGACATGTCGCCCAGCAGGACGTTGATGAACTGCGGCAGCTCGTCCAGGCTGGTGCGGCGCAGGAACTGGCCGATCCGGGTGATGCGCGGATCGCCTTGCGTAGCCTGGGTGACCTTGTTGTGTTCCTGGTGCAGCTTCATCGAACGGAATTTGTAGATCATGAATTTCTTGCCGTTCAGGCCCAGCCGCACCTGCTTGAAAAATACCGGTCCCGGCGACGAGATCTTGATGGCGACGCCGATCGCCACGAACAGCGGGGTCAGCGCAGTTAGCGCTACCAATGCAAAAAGCTTGTCCAGCAGGTGCTTGCAGATGCCGCGCGCACCGCTGGGCGCCGGACGGTTCAGTTCCAGGGTCGGGGTGCCGAGGAAATTGGTCATGCGGCGGCTGATCATCTGGATCGCCATCGTATCCGGCACCCAGCGGATGTCGACCAGCGTATTGCGCAGGTGGATCTGCAGGGGGCGCAGCTGCGCCGCCGCGCTCATCGGCAAGGTGATCCAGATTTCATCGATCTGGTTGGCGCTGACGTAAGCATGGATGTCTTCCAGCTTGTTGATGCGCGCGATATTGGCGTCCTGCAGGTTTTCAGTCTGTTCGGCGCTGCCGACCACGGCGTTGACCTCGTAACCGATCCACGGCTGCTGCATGGCGCGCCGGTGCATTTCCTGCCCGGTTTCGCCATAGCCGACAATGATCACGCGCTTGAAGTTAAAACCCTGCTTGCGCATGCGCGTCAGCGCGACGAACGAAGCGAAGCGGTACGACAGCAGCAGGACCATGCTAGTCAGGTACCAGTACAGCAGCCAGTGGTGCGAGATGCGGCCGATGCCGGGCACCATGCGGCTCATGAAAATGCCGAGGATCAGCACCAGCGCCCAGGACGCCGCCAGCCGCACGAACGTGGCCGAAGCGGGCCGTTCCGGCCAGGCGGTGTAGAGATCGAGCTTGGCGAACAGCATGAACGCCAGCACGCAACAGAAATACAGCAGCACCATGTGGACTGGCGCCGCTTCGGTGAGGTTTGTGTGGAAAACGACATAGGCGACGGCATTGGCGGCAATCGCCAGGATCGCCGTGTCGGCAATCCGCCTTGGGAGCTCCTGTCCCAAAACATACTGGAGGAAGGTCAAGTGTGTTGAGTGTGACATGAGATTTATCTTATTGGACTATCAAAAAAGCGAATGAAGGTCCGTACTCGCTTTCAAGCCTTGGACCCAGCATCATCCAAAGCGGTTGTTACGACTACTGCAACGCAGCAAGTTACCTTCAGGAATTATGGTAATCATTAAAAACGATTTAATCAACGTAAACATTTTAATTGAATTGGTTTTTAACGAATTTAATAATGATTTATTGTTTTTATGATATTTTTAGGAGGATGTGGCGTGTCAAAAGAACATGGCGAGATGCGCTGGAGCAGCGCCCGCCGGGAAAAACGGAGAGGGTGGAAAACAGCGCCAGGCTGAGTGCCTGGCTTTGCCGGCGCGGCAGAGGAGGAAGATTTTCCTGGATCGGCCGCTGTTGCTAAACCGGCATGCCAGGGATGACGTTTTGAGGAGAATCAGGGACGCAGGTTTCAGGCAAAAACAAGCGTGTCGTCCTTGCCGATGAAGTTTTTCCCGCGCGCACCATCCATGGCGCGGCGCACCATCTGCTGTGCTTCTTCGGCCGTCACGCCGTAGTCGGAAAAGCGGCTGCCGACCCCAAGCTGCAGCAGGAATTGGCGCAGCTGTCGTTCCGCCGCCTCGGGTCCGGCGCCGAACACCTGTTGCAGTACGGCGTCGCGCGAAGGGTCGACGCCCCAGGCCATGCGCAGCACCATCGGCAGCATGAACGAGCAGGCGATGCCATGCGGCAGGCCATGGCGCAGCGTCATCTCGTAGGAAATGGAATGGGCGAGCGCGGTCTTGGTGTTGGAGAAAGCCAGGCCGGCTTTCAGCGCCGCCAGCGCCATGGCCGAACGCAGGCCGAGATTGCCGAGGTCGGCGGCCAGCGCCGGCAGGCAGGCCAGGATGTCACGGATGGCCGACACGGCATAGGTGTCCGAGATCGGATTGGCGTTCATGTTCCAGATCGACTCCAGGGCATGCGACAAGGCATCCAGCCCGGTGGAAACCGTGGTTTTCCCGGGCAGGGACAGCATCAGGGCGGGATCGACGATGGCTGCCGTGGGCCAGGTGCAATCGAGGTGCAATGAATATTTCTTCTGCTGGCCGGCGTCCCAGATGGTGGCCCATGGCGTGACTTCGCTGCCGGTGCCGGCGGTGGTCGGTATGGCGACCAGCTTCTTGGCCATGGGCGGCGCAAACGGCCTGGCGTCGGCCAGCAGCGCCAGCAATTCCTGGAAACTGCCGCTGGCGGTGCCGACCAGCAATGCCTTGGCGGTATCGATCACGCTGCCGCCGCCCAGCGCCACGATGGTCTCGCATGCCTGCCCATGCCGCCAGAACTGTTCGTACATCGCGCCCAGTTCGGCGACGTCTGGATTGGGCTGCACGTTGTCGATGACATAAGAAAGCCGGTCTCCCAGCAGCTGCTCCACTTCGGCTACCAGGCCAAGCGCCCGCGCTTCCGGGAATGTCACCAGGGCTGCCGTGCCCGGCCCCATGGCCTGCGGCAGGTGTTGCAGGCTGCCCGCGCCCAAATGGATTGCGACCGGATTGTGAAATCTTTGCATCGTTGCTGCTTCCTTATGCCATGGGGCTTCTCAAGCCATGGAAACTAGCACACGCTTTTTACCGCAGAATGACAAAGCGGGCGAACAGGGTTGTTTTTTTAAAAAGCCTGTGGTTTTGCGCCTGCGATAGGTAGAATCTAAGCAGGATATGACTCGAAGTTAACCACCGTTCAACTGTTCGAAAGAAAACCATGCCCAGCACCGCCATAGAAAGAAAACAGCAGAAATTGGCAGAGATGGTCGAGTTCGCGCGCGATCGCCTGCCGCCGGAAGTGTTCGCCACCATGCAGCCGTTCCTGCTTGAGTATTACGCGCAAGTGGGGGAAGAACTGGTCTTGGGCCGCGACATCGCCGACCTGTACGGCGCCGCCGTCGCCCACTGGCAGTTTGCGCGGCATTTCGCCAGCGGCGCGCCGCGGGTGCGCATCTACAATCCGCGGGTGGACGAGCATGGCTGGCAGTCAGGCCACAGCGTGATCGAGATTGTCAACGACGACATGCCGTTCCTGGTCGATTCGGTCAGCACCGAGATCAACCGCCTGGGCCTGACCCTGCATGCGGTGATCCACCCGGTGTTCAGGGTCTGGCGCGACGCCGCCGGCCAGGTCGAGAAAATCCAGCGCGCCAGCGAGAATGGCGGCAAGGACAGCGACAAGGCAAAACTGGAGTCGACCATCCATATAGAAGTCGACCGCTGCACCGAGGCTGCCAGGATGGAAGAAATCCTGGCCGGCGTGCTCAAGGTGCTGGGCGACGTGCGCGCCGCGGTGGAAGACTGGCGCCAGATGATGACGGCAGCCAGCGCCGCGATCGACGACCTCAAGCAGCAGGACAACGGCGATGCCGCGCAGCAGGGTGAAATCGCCGAGGCGCGCGCCTTCCTGGAGTGGATGATGGACGACCATTTCACGTTTCTCGGCTATCGCGACTACGAACTGGTGGTCAGCGACGGCGAAAACTACCTGCAAGGCATTGCCGGCTCGGGCCTCGGCATCCTGCGCGACTCCCTGCGCGCCGCCGACAGCGCCGACATGACCAGGCTGCCGGTCAGCGCGCAAGGCATCATCGATGCGCAGTCGCCGATTTTCATCACCAAGGCCAATTCGCGCGCCACCGTGCACCGCGCCGGTTACCTCGACTATGTCGGCGTCAAGCGCTACGGCGCCGGCGGCAAGGTGGTCGGCGAGCGCCGCATTGTCGGCCTGTATACCTCGACCGCCTACATGGTGCCGACCAGCGAGATCCCGCTGGTGCGGCGCAAGGTGGCGAAGGTGCTGGAGCGCGCCGGTTTTGTTCCGCGCGGGCACCTGGCCAAGACCCTGGCCACCATCCTCGAGCAGTACCCGCGCGACGAACTGTTCCAGGTCGACGAAGACGAACTGTTCGATACCGCCAGCGGCATCCTGCGCCTGGAAGAGCGCCAGCGCACCCGCCTGTTCGTAAGGCGCGACGCTTTCGGCCGTTATGTTTCCTGCCTGGTGTTCGTGCCGCGCGACCGTTTCAACACCGAGCTGCGCGAACGGATCCAGGACTTGCTGCTGGAAGCCTTCAACGGCACCGGCGTCGAATTCACGCCCCTGCTGTCGGAATCGGTGCTGGCGCGCATCCAGTTCACGGTGCGCACCGAGCCGGGCAGCGTCGCCGACATCAATGTCGAACAGCTGGAAGCGCGCATCGTGCAAGCCACGCGGCGCTGGCAGGACGACCTCACCGAAGCCCTGCTGGAACAGCGCGGCGAAGAGCAGGGCACGCGGCTGCTGCGCCGTTATGCGATGTCGTTCCCGGCCGGTTTCCGCGAAGACTACTCGGCGCGCACCGCCGTGCACGACATCGCCTTGCTGGAAGCCGCGCAGCAGGATACCGGGCTGGCCATGAGCCTGTATCGTCCGATCGAAGCGGCGCCGGCGTCGCTGCGCCTGAAAATCTACCGCGCCGGCAAGCCGATGGCGCTGTCGCAGAGCCTGCCGATGCTGGAGCACATGGGCGTCAAGGTCAACGAGGAGCGGCCTTACCGCATCGAACTGCAGGACGGCGAGCCGGCCTGGATACACGATTTCGGCATGCAGACCGCGGATGACAGCGAAGTCGAGATCGAACGCATCAAGGGTGTGTTCGAAGATGCATTCGCCCGCGTCTGGAGCGGCGAAGCGGACAACGACGATCTCAACCGGCTGGTGCTGCGGGCCCGGCTCAACTGGCGCGAAGTCACTATCCTGCGCGCTTATGCCCGTTACCTGCGGCAAGTCGGCTCCACTTTCAGCAACGCTTATATCGAACAGGCGCTGACCGCCAACCCGGCGATTGCGCGCAAGCTGGTGGAGCTGTTCCTGGTGCGCTTTGACCCGGCCCAGGCGGCCGGCGCCGAAACCAAGGCCAAGTCTTTGCTGCAGCAGACCGAAGAAGCTATGGACCAGGTACCGAATCTCGATGAAGACCGCATCCTGCGCCAGTTCCTGGGCGTGATCAGCGCCACCTTGCGCACCAATTATTTCCAGCGCGGCGCCGACGGCCAGCCCAAGCCTTACCTGTCGTTCAAGTTCGATCCGGCCAAGGTGCCGGGGCTGCCCGCGCCCAAGCCGATGTTCGAGATCTGGGTCTATTCGCCGCGCTTCGAAGGCGTCCATCTGCGCGGCGGCAAAGTGGCGCGCGGCGGCTTGCGCTGGTCTGACCGGCGCGAGGATTTCCGCACCGAGGTGCTGGGCCTGGTGAAGGCGCAGATGGTCAAGAATGCCGTGATCGTGCCGGTCGGGTCCAAGGGCGGTTTCGTGCTCAAGAGCGCGCCGCCGGCCAGCGACCGCGACGCCTACCTGCGCGAAGGAGTGGCCTGCTACCAGAACTTCCTGCGCGGACTGCTCGACCTGACCGATAACCTGGTCGACGGCAAAGTGGTGCCGCCGCAAGACGTGGTGCGCTACGATCCCGACGATCCTTACCTGGTGGTGGCGGCCGACAAGGGCACCGCCAGCTTCTCCGATTACGCCAATGCAGTCTCCGCCGAATACGGCTTCTGGCTGGGCGACGCTTTCGCCTCCGGCGGTTCGGTCGGCTACGACCACAAGAAAATGGGCATCACCGCGCGCGGCGCCTGGGAAGCGGTCAAGCGCCACTTCCGCGAAATCGGCGTCAATACCCAGGAACAGGATTTCACGGTGGTCGGCATCGGCGACATGTCCGGCGACGTGTTCGGCAACGGCATGCTGCTGTCGCGCCATATCAAGCTGCTGGCGGGTTTTGACCACCGCCACATTTTCCTCGACCCGGACCCCGACCCGGCGGCCAGTTTTGCCGAGCGCGAGCGCCTGTTCGCCTTGCCGCGCTCCAGCTGGGCCGATTACAACACCAGCCTGATCTCCAGCGGCGGCGGCGTCTATGCGCGCAGCCTGAAGACCATTCCGCTGACGCCGCAAATACAGGCGGCGCTGGGCGTGACCGCCAGCGAACTGGCGCCGACCGAGCTGATACGCGCCATCCTGCTGGCGCCGGTGGACCTGCTCTACAACGGCGGCATCGGCACCTACATCAAGGCGGCACGCGAAAGCCACGCCCAGGTCGGCGACCGCAGCAACGATGCGATCCGCGTCAACGGCGCCGAGCTCAACTGCAAGGTGGTGGCGGAGGGCGGCAACCTCGGCTGCACCCAGTTCGGACGCATCGAGTTTGCGCAGAAGGGCGGCCGCATCTGTACTGACGCCATCGACAATTCCGCCGGCGTCGACTGTTCCGACCATGAGGTGAATATCAAGATCATGCTCGGCCTGATCGTCAGCGAAGGCGAGATGACCGAGAAACAGCGTAACAAGCTGCTGGCGGAAATGACTGAAGAAGTCGGCCTGCAAGTGTTGACCGACAACTACTACCAGACCCAGTCCCTGTCGGTGGCGGGCCGCCGCGCCGCCAGCCTGCTGGAGCCGGAGTCGCGCCTGATCCGCTTCCTGGAGCGCGCCGGCCGGCTCGACCGCGCGGTCGAATTCCTGCCGTCGGAAGAAGAGTGCGCGGAGCGCAAGACCGCCAAGCAAGGACTGACCACGCCGGAACGCGCGGTGCTGATGGCGTACGACAAGATGTGGCTGTATGAAGAACTGCTGGCCTCGGATTTGCCGGCAGACCCGTTCATCGCCAGTTCGCTGGCTGCCTATTTCCCGCAGCCGCTGCGCGAACGCTATCCGGAGGCCATGCAGCGCCATCCGCTGGCGCGCGAGATCATTTCGACCTACCTGGTGAACACGCTGGCCAACCGGGTCGGCGCCACCTTTGTCCACCAGCTGGCCGATGAAAGCGGCGCCAGCCCGGTCGACGTGCTGCGCGCCAGCGTCATCGCGCGCGAGGTGTTCGGCTTCGAGGAAATCTGGCGCGACATCGACGCCCTCGACAACCTGGTGCCGGATGCCTTGCAAGCGCAGATGTTTGTCGACGTCGGCGGACTGATCGAACATGCCAGCTTCTGGTTCTTGCATCGCCATGCGCAGGAAGCGTCGATCGAAGCCACGGTGGCCCGTTTCCGCCAGGCCGCGGACCAGCTGGGGCCGCAACTGGTCTCGCTGCTGGCGGCCAGCGACGCCGAAGCGCTCAAGGCAAAACGCGATGCCTTGATACAGGCCGGCGTCTCTGAGCAGCTGGCGCGGCGGGTCGCCAGCGCCGAGCTGATCGGCGCAGTGCTGGACATCGCCGAAGTGGCGGCCTCCACCGGACGCAGCCTGGAACTGGTGGCGGCAGTGTATTTCGCACTGGACGTCAACCTCAACTTCGGCTGGATGCGCGAGCGGGCCAGCGCGCTGCCGGTCGACTCGCACTGGCAGACCCTGGCGCGCACCGCCTTGCAGAGCGACCTGACAGGTTTGCAGCGCGCCTTGACAGCCAAGGTGATCCAGCTGTCGCCGTCGCTGGAACAGTCGCAGGACATGATCGAAGTGTGGCAAGCCGCCAGCCGTACGCCGCTGGAACGTTATCGCCGCCTGCTCACCGATTTCCAGATGGGCGGCAATGTCGACCTGGCGATGCTGTCGGTGGCGGCGCGCGAGATGCGGGCAATTGAAACCATGTAGGCTGGGCACGTTGCGTCCAGCCTGCCAGGCAGAAAGGCAAGGCCATGCATACCGTTTCGTTCGACACCGACGGCGCCATCTGCACCATCACCATGGCGCGGCCGGAAAAACGCAATGCCGTCGACCGCCCGATGGCCGAGGCATTGCGCCTGGCGCTGGAACGGTTTGAAGCCGAGCCGGCGCTGAAGGTGGCGGTGCTGGCCGGTGCCGGCGGTCATTTCTGTGCCGGCGCCGACCTTAGCGCTATCGGCGATCCTGCCTTGCGCAACGAACTGCGCGCCGATGGCGGCGGCAGCGGCCCGATGGGCCCGAGCCGCATGGCCTTGTCGAAGCCGCTGATTGCCGCCATCAACGGCTGCGCCGTAGCCGGCGGGCTGGAACTGGCCCTGCTGGCCGACCTGCGGGTGGCCGACGAAGACGCCGTGCTCGGCGTGTTTTGCCGGCGCTGGGGCGTACCCCTGATCGATGGCGGCACGGTGCGCCTGCCGCGCCTGGTCGGCATGGGCCGCGCGCTGGACCTGATCCTCACCGGCCGTCCGGTGACGGCGGCCGAAGCCCTGGCCATGGGCCTGGTCAATCGCGTCACGCCGCCCGGCGCGGCGCTGGCGGCGGCGCAAGAGCTGGCGCGCGAGATCGCCGGCTTTCCGCAGCAATGCATGCTGGCCGACCGCCGTTCCGCCTATGAACAGTGGGACCTGCCGCTGGCCGAGGCGCTGCGCCGCGAGGGCGTGCAAGGCGTGCCGGTTGTATTCGCCGAAGGCGAAGCGGGAGCCGCCAGGTTCGCGCTCGGCGCCGGCCGCCATGGGCGCGCCAAGGACTGAGCAGCCCTTGCATCTCACATCGGCAAGATCCGGTTGTTGTCAAATCCACTCTGTTTCACTACCGCTTGCCTGCGTTGCGCGGGATAGCTGCGCCCGGAGAAACAAAAGGAAGGAAACTTGACTGGGGTCAATGCTGTCCTCTCCATGAGCTGGCTAAGATGGCATCAAGCTAAAGCAATGCAAGAGGTATTGCCGAGGCAGATAACCGATAACAGGAGGAGCAATGGCAGCAGTGATAACCGAATCGAAGGTAGCGCCTGGCGCCGTGTCGAGCACGACTGCCGACGATACGCTCAAGCGCAAGAGCCGGGAAGCTGGCGTGGTGTCTGGCGGGCACCTGGTGGCGCGTGCGCTGAAGAATGAAGGCGTGGACACCATCTTTACCTTGTGCGGTGGCCATATCATCGATATCTACGATGGCTGCATCGACGAAGGCATCCGCATCATCGATGTGCGGCATGAACAAGTTGCCGCGCACGCTGCCGACGGTTATGCGCGCCAGACCGGCAAGCTGGGCGTGGTGGTGACGACGGCAGGTCCGGGCTGCACCAATGCGGTGACCGGGATTGCGACGGCGTTCCGTTCGGAAAGCCCGGTGCTGCATATCGGCGGCCAGGGTGGCATCACGCAGCACATGATGGGTTCGCTGCAAGATTTGCCGCATACCGAAATGATGCGTCCGATCACCAAATTCTCCGAAGGCGTGCGTTCCACGGAACGGGTTGCCGACATGGTGTCGATGGCGATCCGCGCCTGCTTTGCCGGCGCTCCTGGTCCGGCTTACCTGGAAATCCCGCGCGACGTGCTGGACCGCGAGATCGATATCAGCAAGGCGGTGATTCCCGCTGCCGGCCAGTATCGCGCTTCCGTGAAATCGCTGGGCGATGTGGCCGATATCGAGAAGCTGGCCGACATCCTGGTGCAGGCGGAACGTCCGGTGGTGCTGTACGGCGGCCAGGTCTGGTCTTCGCGCGGGCACAAGGAAGCGATCGACCTGGTGCGCGGTCTGGATATTCCGGCGTACTTCAACGGCGCCTCGCGCGGCCTGCTGCCGCCGGGCGACCCGCATCACTTCGACCGCACCCGGCGCGAAGGATTCGACAAGGCCGACGTGATCCTGATCGTGGGCACGCCGTTCGACTTCCGCATGGGCTACGGCAAACGCCTGGGCCTGAACGCGAAAGTGATCCAGATCGACCAGGATTACCGTACGGTGGGCAAGAACCGCGACATCACGCTGGGCCTGGTGGGCGATCCGGGGACGATCCTGGGCGCGGTGCTGCAGGCGGCGAGCGGGCGCATCAACAAGACGGCGCAAGAGAAGCGGCGCTCGTGGATGAAGCAGCTGCAGCAGCAGGAAGCGATTGCGACCGAGAAGCTGATGCCGCTGTTCAAGTCGAACAGTTCGCCGATCCATCCATACCGGGTGGCGTATGAAATCAACGAATTCCTCAACGACGACACGATCTATATCGGCGACGGCGGCGACGTGGTGACGATCTCGGCGCAGGCGGTGCGTCCGCGCAATCCTGGGCAATGGATGGATCCGGGCGCCTTGGGCAGCCTGGGCGTGGGTACCGGTTTTGCGATAGCGGCGGGCTTGGCCAATCCGGAGAAGGAAGTGATGTGCTACTACGGCGACGGCGCGTTCAGCATGACGTCGTTCGACATGGAGACGGCGAACCGATTTGGCGTGCCGTACATCGCGGTGATCGGCAACAACTCGGCGATGAACCAGATCCGCTACGGGCAGCTGGCGAAGTACGGAGAAGAACGCGGCAATGTGGGCAACCTGCTGAGCGACATCCCATACGGCAAGTTTGCCGAGATGCTGGGCGGGCATGGCGAAGAGGTGCGCGATCCGGCGCAGATTGCCGGGGCGCTGCAGCGGGCGCGGGAAGCGGTGCGCAAGACGCGGCGTTGCGCGGTGGTCAATATCTGGGTCGATCCTGCGGTGTATGCCCCGGGAACCATGGCCCAGACCATGTACAAATAAGCTGTTTAGCCATCATGTTGCAAACCGATGCATCTGGATGACGACCGTTCATCCGGATGCATCGGCACGCAGGAGAGCCGTAATGGAAATGCATCAAGTTGTAGACATGGATCACATCGCTTCGCTGATCGCGGCGCAAAAGGCATTGCCTGGCGCGCTGCTGCCTATCCTCCATGCGATCCAGGAGTCGGCCGGTTATATCCCGTCCGAAAGCGTGCCGATGATCGCGCAAGAACTCAACCTTTCGCGTGCGGAAGTGCACGGCGTGATCAGTTTCTATCATTATTTCCGCCAGCAGCCTGCGGGCCGCCACGTGGTGCAGATCTGCCGCGCCGAGGCTTGCCAGGCGCGCGGCTCGGCAGCACTCGAAGCCCACGCCAAGACAGCGCTAGGCTGCGATTTCCACGGCACCGCCAAGGATGGCGAATTCAGCCTGGAAGCCGTGTACTGCCTGGGCCAGTGCGCTTGCGGCCCGGCCATCATGATCAACGATGAATTGCATGCCAGGGTCAGCCACGGCAAGCTGGACCGGCTGCTGCAAGCTAAGCGAGGTGCGTCATGAGCAATATGAACATGAGCATTACCGTCTACGTACCACGCGATTCCACCGCGCTGGCCTTGGGCGCAAATGAAGTTGCCGAAGCGATCGTGGCCGAAGCGGCCAGGCGCGGCCAGGAAATCACGCTGGTGCGCAACGGTTCGCGCGGCATGTTCTGGCTGGAGCCGCTGGTCGAGGTGGCAACCGCCGCCGGCCGCACCGGCTACGGGCCGGTTGAACCGGATGACGTCGCCGGCCTGTTCGATGCCGATTTCCTGGCGGGCGGCCAGCATCGCCTGGCTTTGGGGCTGGTCGATGAAATTCCTTACTTGAAGAACCAGGAACGCCTGACTTTTGCACGCGTCGGTATCACCGATCCGGTATCGCTGGACGACTACCTGGCGCACGAAGGCTACCTGGGCTTGCAAAACGCCCTGGCCATGCAAAGCGCCGACATCGTGCAGGAAGTGCTGGACTCGGGCTTGCGCGGCCGCGGCGGCGCGGCTTTCCCGACCGGCATCAAATGGAAGACGGTGCTGGGCGCGCAGGCTGCCCAGAAATACATCGTCTGCAACGCCGACGAAGGCGACTCCGGCACCTTTTCCGACCGCATGGTGATGGAAGACGATCCCTTCGTGCTGATCGAAGGCATGACGATCGCTGCGCTGGCGGTTGGCGCGACCTGCGGTTATATCTACGTCCGCTCGGAATATCCGCACGCGATTGCGGTATTGAACGAAGCGATCGCCATCGCTAACACGCGCGGTTTCCTGGGCCGTAACATCCTCGGTTTCGGCAAGGATTTCCAGCTGGAAGTGCGCAAGGGCGCCGGCGCTTATGTGTGCGGCGAGGAAACCGCCTTGCTGGAAAGCCTGGAAGGCAAGCGCGGCGTGGTGCGCGCCAAGCCGCCGCTGCCCGCCATCGAGGGCCTGTTCGGCAAGCCCACCGTGATCAACAACGTGATCACGCTGGCCAGCGTACCGATAGTGCTGGCGCGCGGCGCGGCGTTCTACAAGAATTTCGGGCAGGGACGTTCGATGGGCACCTTGCCGATGCAACTGGCAGGCAACATCAAATACGGCGGCCTGGTGGAGAAAGCGTTTGGCGTGACCTTGCGCGAACTGCTGTTCGATTTCGGCGGCGGCACCGAAAGCGGCCGCGCCATGCGCGCGGTGCAGGTTGGCGGCCCGCTGGGGCCCTACCTGCCGCCGTCGCTGTTCGATACGCCGCTCGACTACGAAGCCTTTGCCGCCGTCGGCGGCACGGTCGGCCATGGCGGCATGGTGGTGTTCGACGATAGCGTCGACATGGCGCAACAGGCACGCTATTCGATGGAATTCTGCGTGACCGAGTCCTGCGGCAAATGCACGCCTTGCCGCATCGGTTCGACCCGCGGCGTGGAAGTGATCGACAAGATCATCGCCAATGCAAGCCCGGCGAACCAGGGCCAGCGCCAGCAGCAGATCCACCTGCTGCGCGATTTGTGCGACACCATGGTCAACGGTTCCCTGTGCGCGATGGGCAGCATGACGCCGTTGCCGGTGCTGTCGGCCCTGAACCATTTCCCGGAAGATTTTGGCGCGCCGCCTGCAGCAGTCGGCAAGGCGGCCTAAGCGTCAACCGAAGCACGAACAGAGCGTCAAGCCATTGCGTCCAGGTCGTACACCTGGATGCAGCGGAAAACAGGAGAAACAGAGAATGAACCAGCTCAATGAAATAGACTACGGCACGCCGGCGCGGCTGTCGGAACGGATGATCACTCTGGAGATAGACGGCGTCAATGTCGATGTGCCGGCGGGCACGTCGGTGATGCGCGCTGCCATGGATGCCGGTATCAGCGTGCCCAAGCTGTGCGCGACCGACAGCCTGGAGCCGTTCGGTTCCTGCCGCCTGTGCCTGGTCGAAATAGAGGGACGCAGAGGTTATCCGGCGTCTTGCACCACGCCGTGCGAGCCGGGCATGAAGGTCAGGACCCAGACACCCAAGCTGGCCGATATCCGGCGCGGCGTGATGGAACTGTACATCTCCGACCATCCGCTCGATTGCCTGACTTGCCCCACCAACGGCAATTGCGAGCTGCAAGACATGGCAGGCGTGACCGGCTTGCGCGAAGTCCGCTACGGTTATGAAGGCGACAATCACCTGAAGATGAAAAAGGATGAGTCGAATCCTTACTTCACCTACGATCCATCCAAATGCATCGTCTGCAACCGCTGCGTGCGCGCCTGCGAAGAAACCCAGGGTACGTTCGCGCTGACGATCGATGGCCGCGGTTTCGAATCGCGCGTCTCGGCCGGCCAGATGCAAGATTTCATGGATTCGGAATGCGTGTCCTGCGGCGCCTGCGTGCAGGCTTGCCCGACCGCGACCCTGACCGAAAAGACCGTGATCATGATGGGCCAGGCCGAGCACAGCAAGATCACCACTTGCGCCTATTGCGGCGTCGGCTGCTCGTTCAAGGCCGAGATGAAGGGCAACGAAGTGGTGCGCATGGTGCCGCACAAGGACGGCCAGGCCAACCACGGCCATTCTTGCGTCAAGGGGCGTTTTGCCTGGGGTTACGCGACCCACAAGGACCGCATCACCAAGCCGATGATACGCAGCAAGATCACCGATCCGTGGCGCGAAGTGTCGTGGGACGAAGCGCTGGCGTATGCCGCCAGCGAATTCCGCCGGATCCAGGCCAAGCATGGCAAGGATGCGATAGGCGGCATCACTTCCTCCCGTTGCACCAATGAAGAAACCTACCTGGTGCAAAAGCTGGTGCGCGCTGCTTTCGGCAACAACAACGTCGATACCTGCGCCCGCGTCTGCCATTCGCCGACCGGCTACGGCTTGAAGCAAACGCTGGGCGAATCGGCCGGCACCCAGACTTTCGATTCGGTCATGCAATCGGATGTGATCATGATCATCGGCGCCAATCCGGCTTCCGGCCATCCGGTGTTTGCTTCGCAAATGAAACGTCGCCTGCGCCAGGGCGCCAAGCTGATCGTGGTCGATCCGCGCACCACTGAAATGGTGAAGTCGCCGCACGTACAGGCCGACTACCACCTGAAGCTGCGGCCCGGCACCAATGTCGCGGTAGTCACAGCCTTGGCCCATGTGATCCTTTCGGAAGGCTTGGAACAAGCCGATTTCATCGCCGAGCGCTGCGACCGGCAATCGTATGCCGACTGGAAGGCCTTCGTGCTGCGCCCGGACAATTCGCCGGAAGCGATGGAAGCCGTCACCGGCATACCGGCCGCAGAGATGCGCGGCGCCGCGCGCCTGTTTGCCACTGCCGGCAACGGCGCGATCTACTACGGCCTGGGCGTCACCGAGCATGCACAGGGTTCGACTACCGTGATCGGCATCGCCAACCTGGCCATGGTCACCGGCAACGTCGGCCGCGAAGGCGTCGGCGTCAATCCGCTGCGCGGCCAGAACAATGTGCAGGGCGCTTGCGACATGGGTTCCTTCCCGCATGAATTGCCAGGCTACCGCCATATCTCGGACAGCATTGCCCGCAGCGAATTCGAACAAGCCTGGGGCGTCACGCTGAGCCCTGAGCCTGGTTTGCGCATCCCGAACATGTTCGACGCCGCCATGGACGGCAGTTTCATGGGCCTGTACTGCGAAGGCGAGGATATCGTGCAGTCCGATCCGAACACCCAGCATGTGACGGCGGCGCTGTCGAACATGGAATGCATCGTGGTGCAGGACATTTTCCTCAACGAGACAGCCAAGTATGCGCATGTCTTCCTGCCGGGATCGTCGTTCCTGGAAAAGGACGGCACGTTCACCAATGCCGAACGGCGCATTTCGCGCGTGCGCAAGGTGATGCCGGCCAAAGCCGGCTTGTCGGACTGGGAAGTCACGATCGCCCTGGCCAAGGCGCTGGGATATGACATGCCGTACAAGCACCCATCCGAAATCATGGACGAAATCGCGGCGCTGACGCCGACCTTCCATGGCGTCAGCTACGCCAAGCTGGAAAAACTGGGCAGCATCCAGTGGCCATGCAATGACGCCGCGCCGGATGGCACGCCGATCATGCACATCGACGAGTTCGTACGCGGCAAGGGCAAGTTCATCAATACCCAATACATCGCCACCGACGAAAAAGTCACGCAAAAATATCCGCTGATCCTGACCACCGGACGCATCCTGTCGCAATACAACGTCGGCGCCCAGACCCGGCGCACCGAGAATGTCGAATGGCACAGCGAGGACCGGCTGGAGATCCATCCGCACGACGCCGAGGATCGCGGCATCAAGGATGACGATTGGGTCGGCATCGAGTCGCGCGCCGGGCAGACGGTATTGCGGGCTACGGTGACGGAGCGGGTGCAGCCTGGCGTGGTGTACACCACCTTCCACTTTCCGGAATCGGGTGCGAATGTCATCACTACCGACAATTCCGACTGGGCTACCAATTGTCCGGAGTACAAGGTCACGGCGGTCCAGGTAATGCCGGTGGCGCAGCCGTCCGAATGGCAGCAGCAATACAGCCGCTTCAACCGCGAACAACTGGGGCTGCTGGCGGGCGAGGCTGGTCAGCTGGCGGATGCGGTAAGCAAATGAAGCAATCCAGCAAGGGGAAAAAAAATGAATCCGGACAATCTTATAAAAATGGCGAACCAGATCGGCAGTTTCTTTGAAACCATGCCAGACAGGGAGCAGGCGCAAAGCGACATCGCCAGCCACATCAAGCGCTTCTGGGAGCCGCGCATGCGGCATTCCCTGCTGCAGCATGTGGACCAGCACGACGGCGCGGACCTGATGGACATTGTGCTGGAGACCCTGCGCAGCCATCGCGCGGCGGTGCTCTGACAGGCGCCTGCGATTTTTGATTTTCCTTATGCAAACTTGGAGTAAAGTTAAATTTCTGACAAATAAAAATAACCCAGCACGCTTGGGTTTTTGCTATAATGCCCACTGTACTGGCAATTTCCGGACTGCGTGTAACGATTTATCCAAACGATCATCGCCCAGCCCACGTTCATGTTATCGGGCGCGGATGCGAGGCAGTGTTTAACCTGCATTGCCCGGATGGACCAGCCGAATTGCGAGAGAATTATGCGTTTCCCCAGAGAGAGCTGAACAAAATTGCGAGCGGGCTTAACGCCTGCCTGGCTGCTCTTTGCGACAAGTGGAGTCAGATACATGGACATTACCGATAAGGTTTTTGAAGCGGCCAACCAGCGCGCCGCCGCTGCCAGGAAAACATTCCCCGCCGCGGTGGAGGTGCGTTATGACCGCCGCGTAGCGCGCATCGTCATTGTGCTTGCCTCCGGCCTGGAGCTGGCATTTTCTCCCAAGCACGTGCAAGGCCTGGAGCATGCGCACCAGGCCGAGCTTGCCGACGCCGAAATTACGCCTTCCGGCCTGGGGATTCATTTTCCGCGCCTGGATGCCGACTTGTACCTGCCGGCGCTGCTGGAAGGTTTTCTCGGGTCGAAACGCTGGATGGCGTCCGAGATCGGCAAAATGGGCGGCAAGATATCCACCGAGGCGAAAGCCAGGGCCGCACGCGAAAACGGCAAGCTGGGCGGACGGCCAAGGAAAACAAAAGAATTGAAGGCGGCCTAGGAGCCTGTCCCTAGGGCTTCAATTTGAAACGGGTAAACGTTTCAATCAGCTGAGCGCCGTCGCTCATCAGAAAGTTCTCGAAAGCTATCGCCACCGGCGGCAGCTGCTTGTGCTGGCGGTGCACCACGTACCAGTTCAGCATCGCCGGAAAACCCTGGACATCGAGCACCACCAGGTTGCCGACCTGCAGTTCCAGGCCGATGGTGTGGACCGACAGGAAACTGACGCCCATGCCGGCGATCACTGCCTGCTTGATGGTTTCGAAACTCTTGATCTCCATGGCCACATTGAGCTGCGCCAGGTGGTCGCCAAAACTCTCCTGCATGGAATTCCAGGTATCCGAGCCTCTTTCGCGCACGATGAACGGTTCGCGCATCAGGCGCGCCATCGGAATCCGTTTCTTGCCTGCCAGCGGATGCTGGGGCGAGGCCACGATGACGTAAGGGTGGGGCGCGAATGCGCGCCGTACCATGCCGGGGTCTTCCGGCGGCCTGACCATGATCGCCAGGTCGGTCTGGTTATCCTGCAGGTTGCGCAGCAGCTCCTCGCGGTTATGCACGGTCAGCTTGAGGCTGACGTTTTCATGGCGGCGCTGGAACTCTGCCAGCAGGCGCGGGAAAAAATAATCGCCGGCGCTGATCACGGCGACATTCAGCCTGCCGCCGGACACGCCTTTCAGTTGCGCCATGGCGTCTTCGGCTTCACGAAACTGCTGGATGATCATGCGCCCGTGCCGCAGCATTTCCACGCCCGCGGCGGTCAGGTAGATCTTCTTTCCCAGCTGCTCGAACAAGGGCAAGCCTGCATGCTCCTCAAGCTGCTTGACCTGCAGCGACACAGCTGGCTGCGTCAGGTGCAATTCTTCAGCCGCCCGCGAGTAGCTGAGATGGCGCGCCACGGTCTCGAAGGTTTTCAGCTGCCGCAGCGTAGCGTTCTTCATTCCGGCCTCCTTTTGTATTATAAGTATATGCTAATGATTATGCACAAAAACTTTAACTATGACTAATGATTTATTTTCCCTACCATGGCTTCAAGTCTGGAGATAAATGCAGATGAATTCATCAGGCAATTCCAATCACTGAAACGTGTATTTAGGAGGAAATGAATCATGGCCAGCATCACCATCGAGCGTACCTTTTTTGACCCTGCCGAAGAAACATCGCTGTATGCCTATAACGCCGCTTTCCACGAGCTGGGCTTGAGCTGGCACTGGGATTACGATACCTACCGTTCGCTGCTGGCAGGCGCCGGCGAAAAGAACGTGATCTGCACCTATATCGAAACCCACCAGCGCCATTTGCTGAATGCCTACGACGCCGATTTCCTGATCAAGGCGATCGAATGCGCCAGGGCGCAATGCCTGGAAAACATCAAGGCCTCCGGCAGCCAGCCGGGCTTCAGCGTCAACTGGGCGGAAGTGCAGCGGGCCGAAGTCGGCGTCTGAAGCAGCACGGTTTTCGATACAAGCGCAGGGCTGCAACCGCAGCCGCAAGCGCCAGGTTGCATGTGAATTAATGAATTCGACTTGTTCCCGGCTGGCCCGGTATTTTTTAGGGACAGAAAACTACTAATCTTGACCGCAGTCAAGGATCGCCGGCACAAGTCCTCGCACAATCAGTGCGACCATGCATTTTCCGCGATTGCTGCAAAAGACGGCGACGCGGACGGATAAGGGATGCATGGCAGACATAGAACTCTTGGTCGCCCATGCGCAATGCTAGGCACAATGCGGTGTTCATGGCGACGTAGAAAACCAACCATAATTTGGAGACGGAGACATGAATCAAGACAGTGCCCTGGGGGGCAAGGTATCGAATTCCCATCGATGGTGGCAGCTTGTGATGGGGATCATCTGCATGGCCATGATTGCCAACCTGCAGTACGGTTGGACCTTGTTTGTCAATCCTATTTCTGAAAAATACGGCTGGAGCAAGGCCGCGATCCAGATAGCCTTTACCGTGTTCGTGCTGACCGAGACCTGGCTGGTGCCTATCGAAGGCTACCTGGTCGACAAGCTGGGCCCGCGCCCGGTGGTGCTGGTGGGCGGCATCCTGTGCGGCCTGGGCTGGGTATTGAATTCCTTCGCGTCTTCCTTGCCGATGCTGTACATCGCGGCCGCCATCAGCGGCGTCGGCGCCGGCGCCGTGTACGGCACCTGCGTCGGCAATGCGCTGAAATGGTTTCCGGACCGGCGAGGGCTGGCGGCGGGGCTTACCGCGGCCGGCTTCGGCGCCGGTTCGGCGATCACCATCATCCCGATTTCGGCCATGATCAAGAGCAGCGGTTATGAAGCCGCATTCTTCTACTTCGGCATCGGCCAAGGCGTGATCGTGTTCCTGATCGCGCTGGGACTGAAGGCCGCGCCGAGCTACCTGAAGAAGGGCAGCGCGGCCTTGAAGATCAAGGTGCAGCAGGGCCGGCGCGACTACCGGCCGAGCGAAGTGCTGCGGCAGCCAGTGTTCTGGATCATGTACCTGATGTTCGTCACGGTCGCCGCCGGCGGCCTGATGGCGACGGCGCAGCTGGGGCCGATCGCCAAGGATTTCAAGGTCATGGACGTGCCGGTCAACATCATGGGCCTGGTCTTGCCTGCGCTGACTTTTGCACTGGCGATCGACCGCGTCCTGAACGGATTGACGCGGCCGTTCTTCGGCTGGGTGTCGGACCAGATCGGACGCGAACAGACCATGTTCATCTGCTTTGCGCTGGAATCGTTCGGCATCCTGATGCTGTATAAATTCGGCGCCGACCCGCTGCTGTTCGTGATCCTGACCGGCCTGGTGTTTTTTGCCTGGGGCGAAATCTACAGCCTGTTTCCGTCCACCTGCGCCGACACGTTCGGCAGCAAGTATGCGGCAGCCAACGCCGGTCTCTTGTACACCGCCAAAGGCACCGCGGCCTTGCTGGTGCCATTTTCCAGCATGCTGACGGCCGCCACCGGCAGCTGGGAAGCGGTGTTTGTCGTCAGCAGCGTGATGAATGCGGTAGCTGCCTTGCTGGCGTGGTTTGTATTGAAACCGATGCGAAAGGCGATCATGGATGAATCGATTCCGGAACACGAAGTGAAAGAAGCAGAACTGAAAGCGCTAGGCCGCGTTCCTGACCGCCTGGTCTGACCATCATCGGATCTTGTCCGGAGGTTCTTGCGGGTGATCCCCTCAAGAACCTGGGCGGATAAGGCAGTCCGCATCAGCGCTCCGGTTCTCGCGTCATTCTCTCGCGCCATTTTATCCATATAGCAGCAGCTTGCCCGCATCCGCAACCGGATGCGACAGGGCAGGTGTGCGCCAAATATTTGCATGGCCTGGCTGCGGTCCTGGGCGATGCCGTCAAATTCTTAACAGGTCGGGGAAGATTGAAAATGATACAGCGCTGGTTACGGTTTACATACCAAAACACGATCCGCTTCGGCACCCTGGAAGGCAAGCGGGTCCAGATATGGGAAGGCGCCATGTTCGCCGCACCGAAGCCGTCCGGCTTGTTTGTCGACCTGGCCGAGGTGAAGGTGCTGATGCCGACCCAGCCCAGCAAGATCCTGGCGCTGTGGAACAACTTCGGCGCGCTCGGCGCCAAACTGAACCTGGCGCGGCCGGCTGAACCGCTTTACCTGATCAAGTCGCCGAATTCTTACCTGGATCCGCAGGAAACCATCCGCCAGCCGGCCGCCGGCGGCAAGGTGGTGTTCGAGGGCGAGCTGGGCATCGTGATCGGCAAGAGCGCCAGCCGGGTTGCGGAAGCCGAGGCCGGCAAATACATCTTTGGCTATACCTGCGCCAACGACGTCACGGTAGCCGACATCCTGAACCGCGACCCGTCGTTTGCACAGTGGGTGCGCGCCAAGGGCTGCGACACGTTCTGCCCGTTCGGGCCGGTGGTGGCGAGCGGGCTGGATCCGGAAACGCTGACAGTCAGGACCATCTTGAACGGCGAAGTGCGGCAGGATTACCCGGTCAGCGACATGCTGTTTTCAGCAGCGCAGCTGGTAAGCCTGATTTCCCAGGACATGACGCTTTATCCCGGCGACATCATCTTGTGCGGCACCTCGGTCGGGGTCGGCTCGATGAAGCCGGGCAGCACGGTGGAAATCGAGATCGAAGGCATCGGCAAGCTCAGCAACCGTTTTGAGTAGGCGCAAGCTGCTGCAGCAGCAGGGCCTCCAGGTTTTTTATTACTAGCACGGAGCAATCATGAAAATCGCAATTGTAGGAGCCGGCGCCATTGGCGGCTATGTCGGTGCCAAGCTGTCGCTGGCCGGCGAAGACGTCACGTTTATCGTGCGCGGCGCCAACCTCGACGCCATCAGCCGCAACGGCATGAAGCTGATCCTGGAGGATGGCTCGGAACACATCGCCCGGGCCAAGGCCACCGACAACTACCGGCTGGCCGGGCGCCAGGACCTGGTGATCCTGGCGCTGAAGGCGCACCAGCTGGAAAGCATCGCCGACCAGCTGCATCACTTGCTGGGGCCGGAGACGGCGATCGTCACCATGCAGAACGGCATTCCTTATTGGTACTTCCACAAGCATGGCGGCGCGCTGGAAGGCAGCATTCTGAAAACGGTCGACCCGACCGGCGAGATCAGCGAAAAAATCCCGGCATCGCGGGTAATCGGCTGCGTGGTGTATCCGGCCTCCGAGCTGGTAGCGCCGGGCGTGGTGCGCCATTTTGAAGGCGAACGTTTTCCCTTGGGAGAGCTGGACGGTTCCCACAGCGAACGCGTGACGCGCATTTCGGAATGCTTCGTGAACGCTGGCTTCAAGGCGCCGGTGCTGGACGACATCCGTTCTGAAATCTGGCTCAAGCTGTGGGGCAACCTGAGTTTCAATCCGATCAGCGCGCTGACCCATTCGACGCTGGTCGACATCTGCCAGTTTCCCTTGTCGCGCGCGCTGGCCGCTGCGCTGATGACCGAGGCCCAGGCCATCGCCCACAAGCTCGGGATCACCTTCCGCGTACCGCTCGACAAGCGGATCGCCGGCGCCGAAAAAATCGGCAAGCATAAAACTTCGATGCTGAAAGATGTGGAAGCAGGGCGCGCGCTGGAAATCGATGCACTGGTAGGTTCGGTGATCGAACTGGCGCGCCTGACGCAGACGCCGACGCCGCATCTCGATACGGTCTACGCCTTGGTGAAACTGCTGGCCAAGACCTTCGAGGAAGAGCGCGGCCAGGTGCAGCTGCAGCGCGTCGCCTGAAGCGCGGCGCATGGCTGGTCCGGCACGGCGGCAAAGTGGGCAATCTTAACCGTCGTCAAGGATTAAGCCAGGAAATTCTCGCAAAATGAATCATGGCGCAAGTTCCGTATATTGCCGCCACAGGGATATTTGCGGTAGCACCAGAATGATATGTATTCAATAACGCGCACCCATAATAAATAAGCATCCTAAAATCATCAGGAGACAAGATACATGGACACCAGTAACGCCAAGCGAGCTCCTAATCGTTGGATTCAACTGATTATCGGCATCATCTGCATGGGCTTGGTCGCCAATCTGCAATATGCCTGGACATTGTTCGTCAATCCCATGGATGCCAAGCATCATTGGGGCCAGGCGGCAATTCAATTATCGTTTTCCATTTTCATCGTGACGGAAACCTGGCTGGTGCCGATCGAGGGCTGGCTGGTCGACAAATTCGGCCCGCGCCCGGTGATCGCCATGGGCGCGCTGTTTGCCGGCGCCGGATGGGTGATCAACTCGATGGCGACCAACCTGTTCGAACTGTATGCCGCGGCGATCATCTCTGGCATAGGCGCCGGCTGCGTCTACGGCACCTGCGTCGGCAATGCGCTGAAATGGTTCCCCGACCGGCGCGGCCTGGCGGCTGGCCTGACCGCTGCCGGCTTCGGCGCCGGCGCCGCGGTGACAGTGATCCCGATCGCCAACATGATCCAGTCGTCCGGCTACGAAAGGGCGTTCCTGTTCTTCGGCATCCTGCAGGGCGTATGCATTTTCCTGCTGGCCTTGATGATGGTGAGGCCGGTGCCGCCAGCGGGCGTGGTGGTGTCCAAAAAGATCACCATGACAAAAATCGACTACACGGCCGGACAGATGATCAAGACGCCGGTGTTCTGGCTGATCTATGTGCTGTTCGTCGCCGTCGCCGCCGGCGGCCTGATGGCCACCGCGCAGCTGGCGCCGATCGCCAAGGATTTCGGCATCGCCAAGCTGCCGATGACGCTGTTGGGCGTGACCTTGCCGTTGCTCACCATGACGCTGTCCATCGATAATCTTTGCAACGGCTTCACACGGCCGCTGTGCGGCTTCATATCCGACAAGATCGGCCGTGAAAACACCATGTTCATCGTTTTCATCGGTGAAGGCGTGGCCTTGCTGGGGTTGATGGAATACGGCCATAACCCGTATGCCTTCATGCTGTTTGCGGCCTTGGTGTTCCTGTTCTGGGGCGAGATATTTTCCATCTTCCCGGCGATCTGCGCCGACACCTTCGGCAGCAAGTTCGCCGCCGGCAATGCGGGTACGCTTTACACCGCGAAGGGCACCGCGGCCTTGCTGGTGCCGCTGACCTCGGTGTTGTCCGCCGGCGGCGCCTGGAACCGGGTATTCCTTGCCGCCTCCATCATTACCATCGGCGCCGGCCTGGTCGCCAAATTCGTGCTGGCGCCGATGCGCAAGCGCTGGGTCGACAAGGGAGTTCCTGCCTATTCCTCAGCGTTCGATCCGCACGCAGCGGCTGCGGTGAAACGTTCGACTTGATCCTGGTGCGCGGGGCGGCGCCTGGCGTCGTCCCGCGGCTGCCTATTTCTGCCTATTGCGGCCAATCTGTCACAGCGAAAGCATGATCTTGCCGATATGCGCATTGGTTTCCATCAGCGCATGGGCCTGCGCAGCCTGTTCGAGCGGGAAAGTCTGGAAAATCACCGGCTTGATTTTCCCGCTCTCCAGCAGCGGCCAGACTTGGGTGCGCAGCTGGCTGGCAATGGCGGCCTTGAACGCTACCGGCCTGGGCCGCAGGGTTGATCCGGTCACCGTCAGCCGGCGCAGCAGGACCTGGCCGAAATGGACGTTTGCCTTGGCGCCGCCAAGCATGGCGATGAACACCAGCCTGCCGTCGTCGGCCAGGCAGTTCAGCTCGCGCTGGATATAGTCGCCCGCCACCATGTCGAGAATCACATCCGCGCCTTTGCCTTGGGTCAGGGTCTTGACTGCTCCGACAAAATCTTCCGTGCGGTAATTGATGCCGCGTTCCGCTCCCAGCACTTCGCAGGCGCGGCATTTTTCGTCGGAGCCGGCGGTGGCGAACACCCGGTGCCCCAGCGCGGTCGCGATCTGGATCGCAGCGACGCCGATGCCGGAAGCGCCGCCCTGGACCAGCAAGGTTTCGCCCGGAGCCAGGCGGCAGCGGTCAAATACATTGCTCCATACGGTAAAAAAGGTTTCCGGCAGCGAGGCCGCTTCCAGCACGCTCCAGCCGGCAGGAACCGGCAGGCACAGCGCCGCCGGCGCCGTGCAGTATTCGGCGTAGGCGCCGCCCTGGACCAGCGCGCACGCCAGGTCGCCTTTGCGCCAGGCAGTATTGCTGAAATCGCCGTCGACAATTTCTCCCGCGATTTCCAGGCCGGGCAGTGCGGAGGCGCCGGGCGGCACCGGATAGTGGCCGGCGCGCTGCAATACGTCAGGACGATTGACGCCGGCGGCTTGCACTTTGATCAGCAGTTCGCCGGGCTTGAAGGCAGGCACAGGCTACTCGCTGACCTGCAAGACCTCTGGTCCGCCAAAGGCGGTGATGGTGATGGCGCGCATGGAATCCGATCCCGGTAGTTGGCAATCGGATCAGTCTACGAAAATGCCGCGGGCCGCGCATTGATCGGGCTCAATCTTCCTGATTTGGCCCTGGGTTTTCCTGATGATATAACCTGACCGGATATCTATATTATGTTGCGGCGCGGGAGCGCTGTTCCGGAAGGTTGCCGAGCGCTGTGAATCGGCTGCTAAAAATAAAACAGCCGATCGATGATCGGCTGTTTTTTGCTACACCTGCAGGCATCACCGGAGTGAGCGCGCGGCGCTGGGAATTACAAGCCCCAGGTGTAGGTGGCGTCTGTCTTGTCGCCGGTAGTTGCTGCGTCGAGGGACTCGCGCAGGCCGACGGCCAGAAGAGTCGCGGCTACAGCATAGGCGATGCCTGCCACTTTTGCGGAAAAACCAGTGCTGCTTGCCGGGGTGTAGCTGTTGGTTGCTGTAGTCACGGTAGTGCTCCTGTCAAAGTAAGAATCTCTTATGCTGCTTTGCATTATATATTTTGAATAATGACTTTTCTAATGACATTATCCAATAACAGGTATGCCATCTGTCAATATCTCGCGCTGCAATATAAGAGGATCCGCCAGGAATACAACAGTATTTGATCGATGCGGCCAGGGTTGAGGGCTGCGTGGGCTGGATTCAGTGTTTTGGCGGCATCGTGTATACACAGGGTATGCACGATGCCGCATCGTTGCTTGGATTTATCTGGATTTGCTCAGATTTTTCCCTGGTGTTTCAACCTGCTCAGGGTCTCCGGGGAAATATTCAGGTAGGTCGCAAGTTCTTTTTTCGGCATGCGGTCATACAGGTCAGGATGCTTGCGCAAGAAGCGATGCACGCGGCCTGGCGCATCCAGCAAGTGCAAGGTGATGGTGTGCGCCATGATTTCGCTCATCAGGCGCATCACTTCGTATTCAAAAGCTTGCTTGAGTTTCGGATGCTTGTCCATGAACGCCGCCCATTGCTGCAATGGCAGTTTGGCAACCCGCGCCTTGGATACGCACACGATGCTGTACGGGGTCGGCGTTTTCAGGCGCCACGCGGCGTAGCTGGTCTCCATGTCGCGCTCGTCGGCGAAGCGCAGGATCATTTCCTTGGCTTGCTGGTTTGTCACCACGCGTTTGAGGATGCCGTCCAGGATGAAATATTGCTCCATCTCATGGATGCCCTGGTGCAGCAGAATTTCTCCTTTACCGCCATCGACTACGACCAGATGCGATTCCAACTCGAGCATTTCGCTCTCGTCCAAGTCTTTTAAAACATTATTTTGCCTGAGCTGAACACGGATGATGTTTTTCTCTGGGTGGTTTTCTATGAGGGTCATGGAAGCGTTTTAAGGGATGGTCGACAGCTACGAAGATGATGCGTGAAAACTTGACCGAGGTCAATGCCGTCCTCTCCATGAGCTGGCTAAGATGGCATCAAGCTAAAGCAATGCAAGAGGTATTGCCGAGGCAGATAACCGATAACAGGAGGAGCAATGGCAGCAGTGATAACCGAATCGAAGGTAGCGCCTGGCGTCGTGTCGAGCACGACTGCCGACGATACGCTCAAGCGCAAGAGCCGGGAAGCCGGCGTGGTGTCTGGCGGGCACCTGGTGGCGCGCGCGCTGAAGAACGAAGGCGTGGACACCATCTTTACCTTGTGCGGCGGCCATATCATCGATATCTACGATGGCTGCATCGACGAAGGCATCCGCATCATCGATGTGCGGCATGAACAAGTTGCCGCGCACGCTGCCGACGGTTATGCGCGCCAGACCGGCAAGCTGGGCGTGGTGGTGACGACGGCAGGTCCGGGCTGCACCAATGCGGTGACCGGGATTGCGACGGCGTTCCGTTCGGAAAGCCCGGTGCTGCATATCGGCGGCCAGGGCGGCATCACGCAGCACATGATGGGTTCGCTGCAAGATTTGCCGCATACCGAAATGATGCGTCCGATCACCAAGTTTTCCGAAGGCGTGCGTTCCACGGAACGGGTTGCCGACATGGTGTCGATGGCGATCCGCGCCTGCTTTGCCGGCGCTCCTGGTCCGGCCTACCTGGAAATCCCGCGCGACGTGCTGGACCGCGAGATCGATATCAGCAAGGCGGTGATTCCTGCTGCCGGCCAGTATCGTGCTTCCGTGAAATCGCTGGGCGATGTGGCCGATATCGAGAAGCTGGCCGACATCCTGGTGCAGGCGGAACGTCCGGTGGTGCTGTACGGCGGCCAGGTCTGGTCTTCGCGCGGGCACAAGGAAGCGATCGACCTGGTGCGCGGTCTGGATATCCCGGCGTACTTCAACGGCGCCTCGCGCGGCCTGCTGCCGCCGGGCGACCCGCATCACTTCGACCGCACCCGGCGCGAAGGATTCGACAAGGCCGACGTGATCCTGATCGTGGGCACGCCGTTCGACTTCCGCATGGGTTACGGCAAACGCCTGGGCCTGAACGCGAAAGTGATCCAGATCGACCAGGATTACCGTACGGTGGGCAAGAACCGCGACATCACGCTGGGCCTGGTGGGCGATCCGGGGACGATCCTGGGCGCGGTGCTGCAGGCGGCGAGCGGGCGCATCAACAAGACGGCGCAAGAGAAGCGGCGCTCGTGGATGAAGCAGCTGCAGCAGCAGGAAGCGATTGCGACCGAGAAGCTGATGCCGCTGTTCAAGTCGAACAGTTCGCCGATCCATCCATACCGGGTGGCGTATGAAATCAACGAGTTCCTCAACGACGACACGATCTATATCGGCGACGGCGGCGACGTGGTGACGATCTCGGCGCAGGCGGTGCGTCCGCGCAATCCTGGGCAATGGATGGATCCGGGCGCCTTGGGCAGCTTGGGCGTGGGTACCGGTTTTGCGATAGCGGCGGGCTTGGCCAATCCGGAGAAGGAAGTGATGTGCTACTACGGCGACGGCGCGTTCAGCATGACGTCGTTCGACATGGAGACGGCGAACCGTTTTGGCGTGCCGTACATCGCGGTGATCGGCAACAACTCGGCGATGAACCAGATCCGCTACGGGCAGTTGGCGAAGTACGGTGAAGAGCGCGGCAATGTGGGCAACCTGCTGAGCGACATCCCATACGGCAAGTTTGCGGAGATGCTGGGCGGGCATGGCGAAGAGGTGCACGATCCGGCGCAGATTGCCGGGGCGCTGCAGCGGGCGCGGGAAGCGGTGCGCAAGACGCGGCGTTGCGCGGTGGTCAATATCTGGGTCGATCCTGCGGTGTACGCCCCGGGAACCATGGCCCAGACCATGTACAAATAAGCCGCTTGGCCACCATAAAAAATTCGATCAAGTTGAACAGGAGATTTGAAATGAGCAAAGAAACAAGCAAGGCAAAACCACTGGACGGCATCCGCATCATCGACTTCACGCACGTGCAGGCCGGTCCTGCATGCACGCAATTGCTGGCATGGTTCGGCGCCGATGTGATCAAGGTCGAACGTCCGGGTTCCGGCGACGTGACCCGTTCGCAGCTGCGCGATATCCCTGACGTCGATGCCCTGTACTTCACCATGTTGAACAGCAACAAGCGGTCGCTCACGCTCGACACCAAAAAGCCTGAAGGCAAGCTGGTGCTGGAAAAGCTGATCAAGGAATCCGACGTGCTGGTCGAAAATTTCGGACCGGGCGCGCTGGACCGCATGGGTTTTTCCTGGGAACGCATCAACGAACTGAATCCGAAGATGATCGTGGCTTCGGTCAAAGGCTTCAGCGACGGCCACCATTACGATGACTTGAAAGTCTACGAAAACGTCGCCCAGTGCGCCGGCGGCGCAGCTTCCACCACCGGCTTCTGGGACGGTCCGCCAACCGTCAGCGCCGCCGCCCTGGGCGACAGCAACACCGGCATGCACCTGGCGATCGGCATCCTGACCGCACTGATCGGACGCGACAAGACCGGCAAGGGACAACGCGTCGCGGTGTCGATGCAAGACAGCGTGCTGAACCTGTGCCGCGTCAAGCTGCGCGACCAGCAGCGCCTGGACAAGCTGGGCTACCTGGAAGAGTATCCGCAATACCCGCACGGCACATTCAGCGATGTGGTGCCGCGCGGCGGCAATGCCGGCGGCGGCGGCCAGCCAGGCTGGGTGCTCAAGTGCAAGGGCTGGGAAAACGATCCGAACGCGTATATCTATTTCACCATCCAGGGCCATGCCTGGGCGCCAATCTGCAAGGCGATCGGCAAGGATGAATGGATAGAAGATCCGGCCTACAACACACCGAAGGCGCGCCAGCCGCATATCACCGAAATTTTCGACACCATAGAAGTATGGCTGAAGGACAAGACCAAGTTCGAAGCGGTCGACATCCTGCGCAAGTTCGACATTCCTTGCGCACCGGTGCTGACCATGAAAGAGCTGGCCAACGATCCGTCGCTGCGCGCCAGCGGCACCATCACCGAAGTCGACCACAAGGAACGCGGCAAATACCTGACCGTCGGCAGTCCGATCAAGTTCTCCGACCTGACGCCGGAAATCACAGGTTCGCCGCTGCTGGGCGAGCATACCGACGAGGTGCTGGCGGACGTGCTGGGCTACAGCGCCGGACAGATTGCCGAACTGCATAAAGCACAGGCAGTCTGAGGATGGCAGCAGGCGAGTAATTACCTCATGAGTCGTCCCCAGGACGGTTGACGGCGTCCGCCCAGGACGCCGTTTTTACATGCGGGCCTCAACAAGGAGCAGCAATATGTCAACCGAACTGGATCTCAGGCAGCTGGTGGAAGCAGTCGGCGACGCCATCGTTATTTCAGACGCCAGGGGCGCCATCACCTTGTGGAATCCGGCGGCCGAGCGCATGTTCGGTTTTACCCAAGGAGAAGCGCTAGGGCAGTCGCTCGACCTGATCATTCCCGAACGCCAGCGCCAGCGGCACTGGGATGGTTATCAAAAGACCATGGATACCGGCATTACCCGCTACGGCAACGACGTGCTGCGGGTGCCGGCGGTGCACAAGGACGGCCATGCCCTGTCGATCGCGTTCACGGTGGCGCTGCTGCACACGGCGGATAACAAGGTGGCGGCGATCGTTGCCGTCATCCGCGATGAAAGCAGCCGTTTCGCCGAGGACCGCGCCCTGCGCAAACGGCTGGCGGAACTGGAAGCCAGGCTGACTGCCTTGACTACACAAGCGGCTGAATCCAGTTAAGATCGTGACAGAACCGGCTATCAGGTAAAAGCACGGTGAAAATATAAATATAAACAGGAGATTTTCATGAGCAAAGCACTGGATGGCGTGCGCATTCTCGATTTCACCCATGTCCAGTCAGGGCCGACCTGCACCCAGCTGCTGGCATGGTTCGGCGCCGATGTGATCAAGGTCGAACGCGCAGGCGAGGGCGACGCCACGCGCGGGCAGCTGCGCGACATCCCTGGGGTCGACAGTCTGTATTTCACGATGCTGAACCATAACAAGCGCTCGATCACGCTGGACACCAAGAACCCCAAGGGCAAGGAAGTGCTGGAAACCCTGATCAAGGATTGCGACGTGCTGGTGGAGAATTTTGCACCGGGTGCATTGGACCGCATGGGATTTACCTGGGAGCGCATCCAGGAACTGAATCCGCGCATGATCGTGGCTTCGGTCAAGGGTTTCGGTCCTGGCAAATACGAGGACTGCAAGGTCTATGAAAACGTCGCCCAGTGCGCCGGCGGCGCGGCTTCCACCACCGGCTTCGACGACGGTCCGCCGATGGTCACCGGCGCCCAGATCGGCGACAGCGGCACCGGCCTGCACCTGGCGCTGGGGATCGTCAGCGCGCTGTTCCAGCGCCACACTTCGGGCCGCGGCCAGAAAGTGCTGGCGCCGATGCAGGATGCGGTATTGAACCTGTGCCGCGTCAAGCTGCGCGACCAGCAGCGGCTGGAACGCACCGGCACCATGCACGAATACCCGCAATACCCGGACAGCAAGTTCGGCGCGGCGGTGCCGCGCGCCGGCAATGCTTCCGGCGGCGGCCAGCCCGGCTCGATCCTGAAATGCAAGGGCTGGGAAGCCGATCCGAACGCCTACATCTATTTCATCACCCAGGGCGCGGTCTGGCCGGCGGTCTGCAAGGTGATCGGCGAGGAGGGCTGGATCACCGACGAGGCTTACGCCACGCCGGCGGCACGCCTGCTGCACCTGAAGCCGATCTTTGCCCGCATCGAACAATGGACCATGAGCAAGACCAAGTTCGAGGCCATGGATATCCTGAACCAGTACGACATCCCATGCGGGCCGATCCTGTCGATGAAGGAAATCGCCGAAGACGAATCGCTGCGCCAGACCGGCACCATCGTCGAAATCGACCACCCGACACGCGGCAAGTACTTGACGGTGGGCAATCCGATCAAGATGTCCGACAGCCCGACCGAAGTCACGCGCTCGCCTCTGCTGGGCGAGCATACCGAAGAAGTGCTGGCGCAGCTCGGCTACGGCAAGGATTACATTGCCGCGCTGCGTGAAGAGAAGGTGATCTGACCCCCCCCCAGGCCGACGACATGACAGCAGGATCAGATTACCAGGCGCTGAACGCCGCCGATGCGTCGGTCGTGACCTCGGCCGCGGACTACCCGGATGGCCACGTCATCCCGCTGCACCGCCATTCCTGCGCCCAGCTGCTGTATGCGACCAAGGGCGTGATGACGGTCGATGCGGCAGCCGGGCGCTGGATGGTGCCGCCGGGCCGGGCGGTCTGGCTGCAGGCGCACGTCGATCACCAGGTGCGCATGCACGGCGAGGTCGAGCTGCGCACGCTGCTGCTGGACGTCGCCGCTTCGCCGCATTTGCCGGCGTGCAGCTGTGTGCTGGATATTTCGCCCTTGCTGCGCGAACTGATCGCCGCCGCCCACGGCAATCCGGCCGCGCATGACGCCGCCGCACGCAACTGGCACATGCTGCAGCTGCTGCTGCACGAGCTGGCGTCGGTAACCGTGCTTCCCCTCTATTTGCCGTTGCCGCTGGCGGCGCGCCTGCGCAGCCTGTGCGAACTGCTGATGGCGACTCCCGGCAAGCAGGTAACAATCGAAACCTGGGCCGGCCAGCTTGGCATCTCCACCAGCACCTTGCACCGCCTGTTCCTGCGCCAGACCGGCATGCGTTTCGGCCATTGGCGCCAGCAAGCGAGGCTGCTGCAAGCCATGGAACAGCTGGCGCGCGGCGGCAAGGTCGCCGCCGCCGCGCAAGACCAGGGCTACAGCAGCCAGAGCGCATTCAGCGCCATGTTCAAGAAACATTTCGGCAGCACGCCCACCGCGTTTTACCGCTAGCCGGCTGCTGCCTTCAGCCGGTTTCCCGGCGCTTTTGCTCCTGCCGCCGATAATTCCCGCAGAATCAAGGCCTTAGCTCTCCCTGGCCGATTCCTCTCCATGCCCCGCTGTCGAATCGAACTGGTTTGGCGGTATCATGCAGGGCGTTTCGGTCGTAAAATTCGATAAGTCATTTGAATATCATGGTTTTTTATAAAGGAGATGGGCATGGGTCAGGAAAAATACACGGTTGAACACGAGTGGTTGCGTGTTGGGGACGATGGCCTGGTGACGGTCGGCATCACTGCTTACGCGCAAGACCATCTGGGCGACCTAGTTTTTGTGCAGCTGCCGGAAGTCGGCGCCGCGATCGCCAAGGGCGAAGAAGCCGCGGTGATCGAATCGGTCAAGGCTGCCAGTGAAATCAACATGCCGGTTGCCGGCACGGTGGTCGAAATCAATGAAGCGCTGGCGGATGCGCCCGAAAAGGTCAACGAAGATCCGCTGGGCGAAGGCTGGTTCTTCAAGATGAAAATAGACGATGCCGCCGAGTTGAGCAGTCTGATGGACAAAGCAGCTTATGACGACATGATCAAGGGCCTGGCTTGAAGGCCGGACTCAAGTAAGCGCAACTCTACTGTTCATTAAATGAAGGAAGCACCCATGACACAATCACGGCCTGCTCTTGAAGATCTGGCACAACATGCCGATTTCATTGAACGCCATATCGGCCCGGATCAATCCCAGCAACAGGCCATGCTGGCTGCCCTCGGTTTCGACTCGATCGAGGCGCTTATCAAGAAAATCGTGCCGAGCGCCATCCTCGAGCGCCATCCGCTGAAACTCGGCGCCCCGCGCAGCGAAGCGGAAACGCTGGCAGCCTTGCGCGAAATCGCCGGCAAGAACCAGCTGTTCAAATCCCATATCGGCATGGGCTATTACAATTGCCACACGCCGACCGTCATCCTGCGCAACCTGCTGGAAAACCCGGCCTGGTACACCGCCTACACGCCGTACCAGCCTGAAATTTCCCAGGGACGGCTGGAAGCGCTGCTGAATTTCCAGACCATGGTGACCGACCTCACCGGCATGGAAATCGCCAACGCCTCCCTGCTGGATGAAGCCACAGCCGCGGCCGAAGCGATGACCTTCTGCCAGCGCCTGTCGAAAAGCAAGAGCAACATCTTTTTCGTCTCGCAAGACTGCTTCCCGCAGACCATCGACGTGCTGCGCACCCGCGCTGCGCCGATCGGCGTCGAGGTGGTGGTCGGCGATCATCTCAAGGACCTGGAACGGCTGGACTGTTTCGGCGTGCTGCTGCAATACCCGACCCTGAACGGCGAGATCAACGACTACGCGGCTAGCGCGCGCCTGGCGCACGAGAAACAGGCGCTGGTGGTGGTTGCGGCCGACCTGCTGGCGCTGACCTTGCTGACGCCGCCGGGAGAATTCGGCGCCGACGTCGTGATCGGCACCGCCCAGCGTTTCGGCGTGCCGCTCGGCTACGGCGGTCCGCACGCAGCGTATTTCGCCACCCTGGATGCGCACAAGCGCGTCATGCCAGGACGCCTGGTCGGCGTGTCGATCGACAGCCGCGGCGAACCGGCTTACCGGCTGGCGATGCAGACCCGCGAACAGCATATCCGCCGCGAAAAGGCCACCAGCAACGTCTGCACGGCGCAGGTGCTGCTGGCCAATATCGCCAGCATGTACGCGGTTTACCATGGCCCGCAAGGCTTGAAGACGATCGCGCAACGGGTGCACCGGCTGACCGCGGTCCTGGCCGAGGGCTTGCGCCAGCTGCACCATGCGGTGCCGACCGCCAGCTTCTTCGACACCATCACCGTGCATACCGGCGGCCATACCCAGGATATCCATGCCGCGGCGCGCAGCCAGTCGGTCAACCTGCGCCTGATCGACGACGGCAGCGTCGGCATCGCGCTGGATGAAACCAGCACCCGCGCCGACGTCGAAGCGCTGTGGAGCATCTTTGCCATCGGCAAGCCGCTGCCTTCGTTCAGCGCTCTGGAAGCCAGCGCCGAAGAAAAAATACCGGCAGCGCTGGCGCGCAGCAGCGCCTACCTGACGCATCCGGTATTCAACAGCCATCATTCGGAAACTCAGATGCTGCGTTACCTGCGCGCGCTGGCAGACAAGGACCTGGCGCTGGACCGCAGCATGATACCGCTCGGCTCCTGCACCATGAAGCTCAACGCCACCACCGAAATGATCCCGGTGACCTGGCCGGAATTCGGTTCCCTGCATCCGTTTGCGCCGCTCAACCAGGCCCAGGGCTACCAGCAGCTGGTGGCCGACCTGGAGCAGATGCTGTGTGTCTGCACCGGCTACGATGCGGTATCGCTGCAGCCGAACGCCGGTTCGCAGGGCGAGTACGCCGGCTTGCTGGCGATCCGCGCCTACCACCATAGCCGCGGCGAAGGCCAGCGCAATATCTGCCTGATCCCGAGTTCCGCCCACGGCACCAATCCGGCTACCGCCCACATGGCCGGCATGCAGGTGGTGGTGGTGCAATGCGACGAACAAGGCAATGTCAACGTCGCCGACCTGCGCGCCAAGGCCGACCAGCACGCCAAGGACCTGGCGGCGCTGATGATCACCTATCCGTCGACCCACGGCGTGTTCGAAGAAGCCATCGGCGAGATCTGCGACATCGTCCATGCCCACGGCGGCCAGGTATACATCGACGGCGCCAACATGAACGCCATGGTCGGCTTGTGCGCGCCGGGCACCTTCGGCGGCGACGTCTCGCACCTGAACCTGCACAAGACTTTCTGCATTCCGCATGGCGGCGGCGGTCCCGGCGTCGGTCCGATCGGCGTCAAGGCCCACCTGGCGCCGTTCCTGCCGGGCCACCGCATGCTGGAAAAAGGCATTGCGCCGGTCTCCGCGGCGCCGTGGGGCAGCGCCAGCATCCTGCCGATCACCTGGGCCTACATCACGCTGATGGGCGCGCAAGGCTTGCGCCAGGCGAGCCAGGTGGCGATCCTCAACGCCAACTACATCATGCACCGGCTGGCGCCGCACTATCCGGTGCTGTACAGCGGCAGCGACGGGCTGGTGGCGCACGAGGGCATCATCGACCTGCGTCCGCTCAAGGACAAGACCGGGATCACGGTGGAAGACGTCGCCAAGCGCCTGATCGACTATGGTTTCCATGCGCCTACCATGTCGTTCCCGGTAGCCGGCACGCTGATGATAGAACCGACAGAAAGCGAATCGAAACAAGAGCTGGACCGCTTCTGCGACGCCATGATCGCGATCCGCGAAGAGATCAGGGCGGTCGAGAACGGCGACATCAAGGCGGAGCAGACGGCATTGCGCCATGCGCCGCATACCGCCCAGGACCTGACTGACGAATGGTCGCGCGCCTATTCGCGCGAGCAGGCGGTGTTTCCGCTGAAATCGCTGCGCCAGGACAAGTACTGGCCGCCGGTCGGACGGATCGACAATGTCTATGGCGACCGCAACCTGGTCTGTTCCTGCCCGCCGATGTCGGATTACGAATAAGGCCAAGGCGGGCGCCGCATGCGGCATGCGCGCGCCCGCCGCGACGATCCGACCAGGCTTTTGATAAAGGACATTTCACATGAGTGACACCACCAGCGCCGCAGCAGCGGCGCGCACCCCGTTATACCAGCTGCACCTGGAGCTCGGCGCCAAGATGGTGCCGTTTGCAGGCTACGACATGCCGCTGCAATATCCGACCGGCATTCTCAAGGAACACAACCACACCCGCAGCCAGGCCGGCCTGTTCGACGTTTCGCACATGGGCCAGCTGCGCCTGAGCGGCGCCGGCGCAGCCGCTGCGCTGGAATCGCTGGTGCCGGTCGACATCGTCGACCTGCCGGTGAACCGCCAGCGTTACGCGCTGTTCACCAATCAGCAGGGCGGCATCCTGGACGACCTGATGGTCGCCAATGCCGGCGACCACCTGTTCCTGGTGGTCAACGCAGCCTGCAAGCAGCAGGACACCGAGCACTTGCGCAAGCACCTGTCCGGCCATTGCCGGATCGAAGAATTGAACGACCGTTCCCTGCTCGCCTTGCAAGGGCCGGCTGCCGCCGCGGTCATGGCGCGCCTGGCGCCGGACACGGCGCAGATGGTGTTCATGCAGACCGCCAAAGTCACGCTGGCCGGCAGCGAATGTTTCATCAGCCGTTCCGGTTACACCGGCGAAGACGGCTTTGAGATTTCGGTGCCGAATGCCGGCGCAGAAACCTTGGCGCGGCTGCTGCTGGCGCAGCCTGAGGTAGCGCCTATCGGCCTCGGCGCGCGCGATTCGCTGCGGCTGGAAGCCGGGCTGTGCCTGTACGGCCATGACATGGACGGCAGCACCACGCCGGTCGAAGCCAGCCTGGGCTGGGCTTTGTCGAAGGCGCGCCGCGCCGGCGGCGCCCGTGCCGGCGGTTATCCGGGCGCGGAACTGATCCAGCGCCAGCTGGAGCAGGGCGTCGGCCGCAAGCGGGTCGGCCTGCTGCTCAAGGATCGCATGCCGGCGCGCGAAGGCGCCGAGCTGGTCGACGCCGACGGCAAGCAGGTCGGCAAGATCACCAGCGGCGGTTTCGGGCCGACGGTGGGCGGTCCGGTGGCGCTGGGTTATGTCGACAGCGCCCATGCGCAGGTCGGCACGCAGCTGCAAGCCGTGGTGCGCGGCAAATCGGTGCCTATCGAAGTGGTCAAGACGCCGTTCACCCCGGCTCGCTATTTCCGCGGCTGAAGCCCGGGTACAGGCGCCTGGGCTGGCGCCGGCAAACTGAAGGACAACATGTTTCGCTCAATTGAGGCGCGGGCCTCAATTGAGCGCGTTCTCCTGCCATTTGGAGGACCGCATGGAGGGCAGGCGACATCATTGGCCGCGCCGCTCAGCGTTGGGCGCAGTCGATCAAGTTCCAATGCGGCCGGCCGTTGCAATGTCTTGCTTGTCCAGCAAATCATAGGCCAGAGTTGCCGCATATATGAATTCCAACTATCTGGAGATGATTTTATTCGTTCGTTTTGTTTTGCCTTCTTATTAAGCTCGAGCTGAGCGCTGCTTGCAGCTTGACCAGGGTAATCCGTTCCATCGGGAAGACAACATGAGCGACAACAATCAAAACCAGGCAAGCCGACGCCGTCTGCTGCAGGCGAGCATAGGCATGGCTGCCGTTGCGGCCTTTGCGCCGTTTGCAGTACGCGCGGCGCAACGTGAACTGCGCGTCGGTTACCAGAAAGGCCTGCTTAGCCTGCTGAAAAAGCGCGGCACGCTGGAGCAGCGTCTCGCGCCGCTGGGCGTGACGGTCAAATGGATAGAATTCAGCGCCGGGCCGGTGCAGCTGGAGGCGTTGAATGTCGGCTCCATCGATTTCGGCGACGTCGGCGAAGCGCCGCCGATTTTTGCCCAGGCCAACGGCACGCCGATTGTCTATATCGCCGCCACCGTGCCGCGGCCGGCAGTCGAGGCGGTGCTGATTCCGGCTGTATCGGCGATCAGGACGGTGGCCGACCTGAAGGGAAAAAAGATTGCCTTGAACAAGGGTTCGAACGTCCACTATTTCCTGGTCAAGCTGCTGCAGAAGAACGGCTTGAACTATGGCGACGTCAACCTGGCATGGCTGTCGCCGGCCGACGCCCGCGCCGCCTTCGAGAAAGGCGTGGTCGATGCCTGGGTAATCTGGGAGCCGTTCCTGGCGGCTGCCGAGAAGACCTTGTCGGCGCGCATCCTGGCCGACGCCAGCGGCGTCGTCAAGAATCGCGCTTATTATTTTTCATCCAGGGATTATTCGCAAAAGAATGGCGATGTCCTGGCCATCGCTGTCGAGGAACTTAACAGGATCGATACCTGGGGCAGGGCCAACCGCAGCGACCTGGCGGCGGAACTGTCGGCGGTGTGGGGCTTGCCCAAGCCGGTCGTCGATACCCTGGTTGCCCGCTCGTCCTTCGGCACCGAGCCGATCACCAGGTCGATACTGGCCGAACAGCAGCTCATTGCCGACACCTTTTTCGACCTGAAGCTGATCCCCAGGCAGATCGACGTGCGCGACGCCGCGCCCGCCGCGCTGGGCTGAACAGAGGGCGCGGCCGCAGCAGTTTCTGACGGGGGCGCGATTGTTTCCCCCAATGGCCGGCAAGGAAGAGTTCCTTGCCGGCTTTTCATTTGCCGAAAGCGTGCGAAAACATTTGCGCAGAAACCGGTTGCGGCAGCAGTCCGTAGCTAAAAACAACAATAGCATCGGCGCGCTACGGTTGCGCCAAAGATAAAAACGCAGGCTGCCATTTTTACAGCTTATTGAACCTTATCGGTCGCCGCGTTTCCAATTCCTGCAAAGCGCCGGCACGGATCCGTTCCGCTCTATGTGCCGCGGTTTCTTCCCAGCCGCTTCTCGCGAAATTGCATGTCCGCCGAAATCTGCGCGGTTAGCCGAATCTCTCCATCCGCAAATTAAAAAAACAAAAAAGATCAACGTACCATCAAAAATTTTGCTTAGAACCTGTCACATTTGATAGGTTGCTTTGTGGAAATAGAGTGCGTATTGTCGACAAGCAATAGAAGAAAATCCCTCACCAAAAACAGGCGCTTGCTTCGCTGGTTTGTCGTTTTTTTCCGACGGATAATCGAGGGCATGCACTTGCCCGAGGGCGGATGATGTCAACCAATTCTCTTTAGAAAGGTTTTTCAATCATGAGCGAAACTGTCTATCAACAAGTGCAACTGCAAATCACCAATGCCCAGGCTGGCCAGAATATCTGGATCGATTTGCAGAAAGTAGACCTGCCGGTGGCTTGGAGCACAGGCCCGGCTTTCGATGGTTCAGGCGGCATCAATATCACGGTGCCTGGGTCAAGCAGCGCCTTGCCGCTGAACTCCTTCATCATCACCGCCTCCTCGGTGAAAGTCTCGACTGTTTCTTCCGGTGGCGGTGGCGGCGGCGCCTTGTCCTTCAATGTCACGCTGTACCTGGTGGCGCAGGCGGGCATTCAGAATTTCAGCCTGCGCTCGCTGTCCGATCCTGGCGTGATGGTGCAGGCCCAGGTTGGCTTTGCCCAGCCGCAGATGGTCAACCAGACTTTCTCGCAATTCCCTTGGGGTAAGTAACAGCCCTGGCGTTCCCGATGGTCCGCAGCATTGCTGTGCGGCCGGATTCCGCTTGGATGCGGAGTCCGGCCGTCTTAGAGGAGATTGGCTATGGAATACACCATTGCATTCAGTTTCACCACGGAGAACGGCGCCGACACGCTGTCGGCGCAGCTCACCATCACGGACAGCAACGCGATTTCGATGGACGGCAACCAGCCGATCCAGATCGGTCCGGTATGGAGCGCCACGCCACCCTTGACGGCTGTCGGCGTCGCGCAAAAATCGCTGTCGCTGACGGCAGCGCAAAACACCACCGGCAGTCCGCAGTCGATCAAGGTCACGCTGCCGTTCAAGGCGGTGGGCACCAGCCTGTCCGGCAGGTTCGAGTCGGCCGGCATCCCTGTCAATGCCCAATACCAGTTCCTCGGCTACGCGAATTCCGGCCGCATCCCCACAGGCAATTTCACGATTCCGTTCCCAAACTGATTTCCGACCGATGTGCAACTGATGGCGGCCGCTATGGATGCTAAAGAGAAAAACAATGTCAAGGACACGGTTGCGGCGGGCGCCGGCCCGTCCAACCCGAAGCCGGCGCCCGGTCCCGGGCCGGCAGCACCCGCGCCGGCGCCGGCCGTGAGCGTGGCCCAGATGATCAGCAACGACCGCAAGACGCTGCCCGAGCAGGCGCGCCAGTACCTCGGTGCGCATTTGCTTGCCAATCCCAGCCATGTGCTGAACGAGCGGTGCTTTCGCGACTGCCATTCCTTCAAGCCGATCACGCTGACCTTCACCAGCCTGCGCGCCAACAGCAAGGCGTTCCTGTCGCTGCAGCCCGACCAGGACGCCATCTGGAGCGATGGCGGCGAAAGCGAAAGGCTGGTCGGCCTGAGTTTTTCCAGCCGTGTCGATCCGGTCATCTATGTCCGCAATTTCCTGATCAACGCGCGTGAAATGTATCTGCAGACATACAAGGATTGCAATGAGATACAGGTCAACCTGTACCTGCGCACCGACCAGCACGGCGTCAAGGGCAAGGTCGACCTGCCGCCCGGCGCCAGCGTTACCCTGCAGTCGAGCAACGACCGCAGCACCGTCATTGGCCTGAGTTCCTTTGCCATCGACCTGGAATGATATTTACCTGTGAAAGGCCGTCATGATTACTGCACTGCCAGTTGAACCGATCGAGCCTGCCGCGGCCACCGTGCCCGATACGGCAGCATCCATTCCAGAATCGCTCCCTTTGCTGCCGGTGGTATTGCAATTCCAGAATGTCGCCGCCAACTCGAACCTCAACTTCACCTTCACCACCGCAGGCGCGTACTGGTCGCTAGGCGCGAAGTCGGGCGACAGCCTGGGTTTTTCGTATAACGTCACGCCGCAAAGCGCCGAAAGCGAATCGTGCATCCAGCAGATCGAATTCAACAATGCGGTGCTGTCGATCCGCACCGGGGATATAGACCAGGCCAGCAGCGGCTTTACCCTGACGCTGTTCCTGCAGGTGCGGGACGGCGTTGACTACCTGCAAGGGTATTGCACCCTTAACAACGAGGCTGTGGTGACCGTGAGGATCGGCGCCCAAAGCCCGGTGCAATGGCGTAACGGCCGCATCAGCGCGGTGCTGGTCGGTTCGGAAAACATTTACCGCAACATCAGCTTCACCGTCCGCGGCGCCTATGCCGGCAACAAGATCGACCTGACCCTGACCACCAAAAAGGGCCTGGGCAAGGTCAGCTGGTCGCTCGGGCCGCCATTTGCCGAAGCCAGCGGAGTCCAGCTGGCCAGCATGATGGGCACGATTCCGCTGGCGTCCATGTCGTACGGCGTCAACACGCTCTCGTTCATTACCTCGGTGCTGGCCGACAATACCTCAAGCACGAGCGCCAGCAACCCGTTGGAGTTTTACCTGAACGCCTATATCGTCTACGCTGCCAGCGACCTGAACTACGTTTACCTGAAGACTACCTGCAACAGCGACATCACGGTATATGCCCAGATCGGCAACCGCCAGCCGCAGATCGTCAGCCAGTCCGACACCGTGTTTACCCTGTAACGATGAGCCAGCCAAACAGCGATGGCGGACAGGTCTTGCGCAGCGTCAGCGAGTCTTTGCGCCGGCTGATCCGCCACCATATTCCCGAGCTGCAGGCCGAATCGGCGGTGGTGTTCGATTCGCCGGGCGAGATCGACAGCCAGGATGAAACCAGGCTGTCGCTCTACCTGTACCAGACCGAACTCAATCCCTACCTGCGCAACCTGGCGCCCAGCCTGACCCGCCAGCCCGGGGCCGAGCGGCGGCCGAGCGCGCTGACGCTGACGCCGAGCCCGCTGGTGGTGGACCTGCTGTACCTGATGGTGCCTTACGCCAGGTCGGCCGAACTGGAGCTGGTGCTGGTGGACCAGCTGGTGCGGCTGTTCCATGACGTCGCCCAGCTGTCCGGCGAATGGCTGGATCCGGTGCTGAAACGGAGCGGCAACGACAACATCGCTATCGTGCCGGATTCCGGTTCGATCGATACCTTGCGCAATATCTGGGCCGGTTTTCCCAACAAGACTTACAAGCTGACCAAGCTGTACACGCTGTCGCCGGTGCGGATTCCATCTGGCCTGGACCTGCAGGCGGACATGGTGACCCAGGCCGATCCGGCCTATCAGGAACTGCCATGAAACTGAGCGCCGTGGTGCAGCTGATCGACGGCTTCAGCCAGGCGCCTGCGGTCGGGTTCCAGCCGCGCTTCCTGCTGAACCAGAAGCCGTTCATGCCGCTCGCCAAGCCGCAGGCGTTTTATGCATTCAGCGACCTCGACGACGGCGATTACCGGCTTACCGCCCTGGCGCCGCAGTTCTTTGCGCAAGAGGTGACGTTCCAGGTGCCGTTGCGCCTGCCGCTGGCCGCCGCCATCGTTCCTTGCTACCTGGCGCCCAGTCCGCTGTATCCCTACCCGCCGGGGACCACGCTGATCCGCGGCCAGGTGCTGCAGGCCGGCAGCAAATCGCCGCTGGCCGGCGTCAGCGTCAGCGCCAGTTATCCGAACTGGCAGGGAAAACCGAAGAGCGCCGCCACGCTGAGTTCGGATTACGGCAAGTACGACGGCCGCTATGCGCTGGCCCTGGGCGGCAAGCTGGCCCAGGATACGCAAGTAGTGCTGAGTTTTAGCAAGGCTGGTTATGCAAGCGTAGAAAAGCAGTTGCTGCTGCAATCCGCAACCACGCAGTTTGTGGATATTGAAATGCGTTAATTGTTAAGAAGGAATCATCTTGGCAACCACCTATCGTCACCCCGGCATTTACATCGAAGAAGTGCCGAGCGCCCGCAACATCCAGGGCGCGTCGACCTCGACCGCAGCCTTCGTCGGCGTCACCGAGTTCGGCCCGTCCGCGCAGCCGACCCTGATCACCAGCTGGAACGCCTACCAGCGCCAGTTCGGCGGGCTGGTCTGGTACGGCATGGTGTCGTGGGCCGTATTCGAATTCTTCAACGAGGGCGGCACCGCCTGCTACGTGGTGCGCGCCGTCGACAGCAAAGGCAACGGCAAGGCGGCTACCGGATCGGCCAGCGGCATCAAGATGACCGCGGTCACCCCCGGCACCTGGGCCAATATCCTGAAATTTGCGATCAGCAACGCCAGCGGCCCCGACACCGCGGTTTCGCTGGTGTTCAATCTGAGCGTGGTGATCGATCCGACGGCGCTCAAGGCTTTGCCTGCGGGATCGTCCGGCGCCACCTTGCAAGCCTATGTGGTGCAGAACAACCTGCAGCCGACCAAGATCGGCGACACGCTGTATTACGTGCTAGAGTCTTTCAACGGCTTCACCGCGGCCAGCATGAGCCCGGGCGGCGCACTGGCGAACGCGGTCAATACGACTTCGATGTTTGTGCGGGTGGAGACCAGCGGCACCACGCGTCCGCCCAACAGCGGCAAGAGCGCGACGCCGCTGGCAGGGGGCGCAGCGACCACCTGGGATTTCGAGAGCGCCACCAACACGCTCAGCACCGTGCAGGGCATCAGCCTGCTGGCCATCCCGGACACAGTCAACGCTGCCGACGCCGGCGGCAATCCGAACCAGGCCTCGCAAGCTACCGCCATCAACGGCGGGCTGCTGTTTTGCGAAGGCGCCAAGAACCTGTTCTATGTCAGCGATCCGCCGTTCGGCCTGGATGTCCAGGGCATCGGCAATTTCAAGTCGGGCAGCGCCACCTCGCCGGCGCTCAATTCCAGCTACGGCGCCATCTACTATCCGTGGGTCTGGATCTACAACCCGATCGCCGGCGCCAATGTGCCGATGCCGCCGTCCGGTCCCTCGCTCGGCCGTTACGCCTATACCGACAATAATGTCGGCGTCTGGAAGTCGCCGGCCGGGGTCAACGACGGCGCGCTGCTGAGCGTGGTGCAGGTGCAGACCCAGCTCACCGATTCGGACCAGGACCTCCTGAATCCGAACGGCATCAATGCGGTCCGCAATTTCCTCAACTACGGCAATGTGATCTGGGGCGCCCGCACGCTGGCTGCGAACGGCAGCGAATGGACTTATGTCAGCGTCAGGCGCCTGTTCATCTATGTCGAGCAAAGCCTGAAGCAGAGTTTGCAATGGGTGGTGTTCGAACCCAACGACCAGCAGACCTGGGCATCGGTGACGCGCGACATCAGCGCTTTCCTGACCACCCTGTGGCAGTCGGGCGGCCTGTTCGGCGCCAGCGCGGCGGAGGCGTTCTTCGTGACTTGCGACGCCTCCAACAATCCGCCCGAGACACGCTCGCTGGGCCAGCTATATATCGATGTCGGCCTGGCCCCGGTGTTTCCTGCCGAGTTCGTCATCATCCGCATGACGCAGAAAATCGCTGGCCCGGATTCCGGCTCATGACGGAAACGGGGAAACGGACCTGCCTCTTTCCAAACCAATTTGACTGCGGAGAATCACCATGGCCACACAACTCACCAATCCCTACCGCGGTTTCCGCTTCCAGGTGGAGATCTCGGGCATCCAGGTCGCGGCGTTTTCGGAAGCCACGATCCCGGACAGCACGGTCGAAACGGTGGAATACCGGGAAGGCACCGATCCGGTCTACAAACGTTCGTTTTCCGGCCTGACCACTTACGGCAAGCTGAGCCTGAAAAAGGGCTTGACCGATTCGATGGAACTGTACAACTGGCACCAGCTGGTGGCCTTGCAGGGGTCCACCGCCAAAGGCGCGCAGAAAAACATCTCGCTGATACTGCTCGACGCCGGCGGCGCGGCCAAGGCGCGCTGGAACGTCATCAACGCCTGGCCCAGCAAATACGAGAGCACCGGCCTGAACGCCTCGAGCAGCGACGTGATGGTGGAAACCTTCGAACTGACCATCGAATACATGACCAGAGTGTCTTAACCGGGAGCAGCCAGCATGAACGCAATCAGCACCGAAATCGAATTTACCCTGCCGCTCGGCTACCGCGACGGCGACGGCAACCTGCACAAGAACGGCGTGATGCGGCTGGCCACCGCCGGCGACGAAATCCTGCCGTTGAAAGACCACCGGGTGCAGAGCAACCCGGCCTACCTGACCATCATCGTCCTGTCGCGCGTGATCGTGCGGCTGGGCAGCCTGGACATGATCAACACCAAGGTCATCGAAGACCTGTTCGCCGCCGATTTCTCTTACCTGCAGAACCTGTACAACCGCATCAACCAGGTCGACGGCGAAGACAAGGTGGTGCAGATCGAGAGTTTCGAAGCCGCGGGAAAGCGCGCTTCCCTGTAGCGCCCGACCAGCTGTATGCGGAAATTGCTTTTCTGGCATACCACTTTCACTGGTCGTACGGGGAAATCCTGGCAATGGAACACGCAGAGCGCCGCCGCTGGTGCGGGGAGATCAGCAAGATCAACCAGGCCATGAACAGCGACGATCGGCACAAAAGCCTAAATTTGGGAGCATGACATGGCTACCGGCCGCAATCCATCCGGCGCAGTATCGCAGCGCAAATCCGGCCCGCCGGCGAACCCTTTCAAGTCGTACAATTTTTACGTGGAGGTCGGTGGCATCGTGGTCGGCGGCTTCACCACGGTCGAAGGCCTGCAGTCAAAGATCGAAGTCAAGAGCGTGCGCCAGGGCGGCGTCAACGATCTCGAATACAAGCTTGGCGGGCAGGTGACGTATGTCGACCTGGTGCTCAAGGCAGGCATCACCGCGCTGGATCCGATGTGGCTGTGGTACCAGGCCGCCCTGAACGGCAAGATCAAACGCCAGAACGGTTCGATCTACCTGCTGGACGATGAAGGCAATCCTACCGTCAGCTGGAATTTCTACAATGCCTGGCCGATCGAGTGGCAGGGCCCGAGCCTGGACGCGGGCCAGAACCTGGTGGCCAGCCAGAGCTTTACGCTGGCGCACGAAGGGATCAAGAAAAACAGCGGGAGCGGCGGCTGATGACCAGGCCGACGCCAGTTTCCCTTGCAAGCAGGAGGCACCACGCCATGCACCTGGCGTGCGCCGGCGCGGCCAGGGATTTCCAGGCCGGCATCGCCGCCGGCAGGCTGGCGCTGGCCGGCCACGGCCTGGGCTGGCCGGAATACTGGCCGGGGCTGGACCTGGCGTTCCTGCACATGCCGCGGTCGGCTCCGCCAGGCAAGATCGCGCACTATATCTCGCAGCACCATCATTGGCTGCGGCTGGTGCAGCAGCACCTCCATCCCGCCGTTTCTCAGGAAATCCGCCAGCAGATATTGCAAGAAACGCAGCGGCAGGTAGAGAGCCGTTTCGAAAAGCATGACCTGCAACGCCTGCAGCAGGTATCGCGGTTGCTGCTCGCCGTTCCTGCAATCGGGCGCATTGGCAGCATCGTGCTGCAGCGGCAGGCGCTGCTCCGTTCCGCGGCCGTGCCGGCTGAGGGTGCAGGTTCGCAGCGATCCGGAAAAAAGGGGCGTGTCCAGCAACGGCCGCAGCGCCTGGCATTGCCTGGCCAGGCCGATCATTTTCAACGAATTGTCGCCGAGCCCATGCCCGGGCGGGCGGGCCATTCCGCCGCATCCTCGCTGACACTGCTGATGCCGTACACGCAGGCTGCGCAGGCAAAGCATCCGGTAACGACGCTGGTGCAGCGCCTGGCCGGCATCATCAGGCAAACAGCGCTGCGAGCGCCGCAACGATTGTTCCGCTCCGCATCGCCTCAGCGCAATGCAGTGCGAGCCATAAACCGCGCGCCGGCCGCCAGCCGTCGCCCGGGCTCGCCGCAGCCCATCCATGCGGCAGGCAAGCTGCGGGAGCTCGGGTCCGGCATGGGCCCAGCACAACCCACGGCGCCAGAAATGCGCTTGGAGTTGCGGTATTCCCGTTATCTGGACAGGCATGATTTCATAGCCAGGCAAGAACAGCGTTTCTATATACGGAAAAACCAGGCCCTGCGCCGTCAGGACGTCGCTCGCCGTGGCGATGTCCTGTTGCCGCAGCTGGCCGGCAGGAACCGCCTGCATGCCAGGTCCGGCAGCCAGGCGCAGCAGATCGCAGGAAGCACTGGCCGTGCCGGACGTGACGGCACGGCGCAAGGCTTTGTCTATAAATCCATCTTGCCGCGATTGCCGGCAACCGGCGCAAGGACGGCCCGCATGCAATTGCAAGTCGCGGCAGCGCCTGGTTCATCGCCGTCGCCGACGGCAGCCATTACCTTGCTTGCGCCGATGAACGGCCCGGTTGCCGGCGACCAGGTCTCTCTCCAGCCCTACCAGGCTGGATTCACCGCCACGCTGGCTTACCGGCGCCAGGCGCAAACCAGGCAGGCGGAGGTGCAGCGGCAGATCGAGCGCATCGAGCATACGGTGCATACCAAGGTGGTGCGCGAGATCATGCATGACCGTCAGAACCAGCAGCATATCCGCAGCGTGGTGACGGCGGCGATGCTGTCGCCGCAGCTGGTGCAGGCGCTGGCGCGGCAGGTGCACGCCAGCATAGAGCAGCGTGCCGGCATCGACCGTTACCGCAGGGGGCGCTGATGCTGGAAATGGCCAAAATCGTGGTGCAGCAGACCCAGGAAGAAATTCCTGTCATGTACAACCCGACCGAACTGTCCCTCAACAAGACGGTAGTGCTGCTGGGGCAAGGTTCGAATATCCAGTTCCAGCGGGTCGACGACGACGACCTGACGGTTTCCCTGTTTTTCGATACCTACGAACAGCAGACCGACGTCCGCGCCAAGACCAACAAGATCGTGGCGCTGACCCAACCGACGGTCGGCAACGCCGAACGGCGCGAACCGCCGGTAGTCGTTTTCACCTGGGCCGGCCCGCTGTTCGTCGGCATGATCAGCAAGCTTGACCAGAAGTTCACGATGTTCCTCAGCTCCGGCGTGCCGGTGCGGGCGGAACTGTCGGTCACCTTCAAATCGGTGCTGACCAAGGAAGAGGACCAGCGCGCGCAAGGCAAATTCAATTGCCGCCAGCTGTGGCGCGTCAAGGAAAACGACCGCCTGTACCTGATTGCGCAGCAGGCCCTGGGCGACGCCAGCCAGTGGCGCCTGATCGCCGCAAGCAACAATATCTACGATCCGCTGAATTTTCCCGGCCGCCATGACATCGGACGCATGCTGGTGATCATCGACGTCCACGGCGAGACATACAACAACGGAGGCAGCAATGCCTAGCGTCCAGACCGGCGGGTTCCGCATACTGAAAAATCGGAGCGCCTTGCCGACCTCGGTGATCGCGGCGATCCAGAGCGTGCGCGTGGAAGACGAGATAAACATTCCCACCATGTTCAGCTTTACCCTGAACATCGTTTCATCCGGCGGCGCCTGGCAGGATGTCAACCTGGATATCTTCAAGCCGGGCGACGAAATCACGGTATTCCTCGGCCTCGACAGCCTGCAGCAGATGGTCAGCGCGCAAATCACGGCGATCGAGCCGCATTTCAGCGACTATTCCACCGCCACCATCCGTGGTTTCGACCGCATGTACTGGCTGAAATTCGGCACCCGCACCAGGACCTACCTGAACCTGGACGACAATGAAATCGTTTCCCAGGTGGCGCGCGCGGCCGGCCTGACCGTGAAGTTGTCGGGCAGTCCGGCCATGGTCAACGACTATGTGCTGCAAAACAATTCCTCCGACTACGATTTCCTGATGGGCCGTTGCGCGCAGCTCAACTACGAGCTGCTGATGGACGACACCACCCTGGTGTTCCGACCGTCGGCGGAGGGCGGCAGCCCGGTCAAGACCATGAACTATCCGACGGATATCAGCGACCTCAGGCTCAACCTGAAATTGCCGACCATGGGCAAGCAGGTCACGGTGAAGGGATATGACGTTGCATCGAACAAGGTGCTGACGGCGGCGTCCTCCGGCAGTTCGCAGGACAAGATGGGCGGCAAGGAAACCGGCTACCAGCTGGCGCAGGCCTTTCCGGATTCGGACATCCAGCTGGAGCGGCCCGACCTCAGCACCCCGGAAGCCCTGCAGGCAATCGCCAATGCGCAGTACAAGCGCAACCTGAACCAGTTCATCGAAGGCAGCACCAGCGTGCTGGGCGACCCGGACATGGTGGCCGGCGTCAATGTCAAGCTGAGCGGCCTGAGCCAGCGCTTCAACGGCATTTATTACATCACTTCCAGCGTCCACAGCTACGACGTCAACGAAGGCTACCAGACTGAATTCAAACTGAGAAGGACGGGCGTATGAACATGGATGAAGGATTTTCTTCGGGCAGCATGACGCTGGGCGTGACCCTGGGCACGGTCAGCAACACCAAGGACGACAAGGGACTGGGCCGGGTCAAGGTCAAGTTCATCCTGAAGGGACAGGAAATCGAATCCGGCTGGCTGCAAGTCATGAGCTTTTTCGCCGGCCCCGGCTACGGCGCGTTTTTCCTGCCGCAGCCGGGCGATTCGGCGCTGCTGGCGTTTGCCGACGGCGACGCCAGCCAGGCCTATGTACTGGGCTTCATGTGGAACGGCGTGCAGAAACCGCCGCTGGAAGCCGCGCAGCAGCAGGACGTCCGCGTGATCAAGACCAAGGGTGGGAAAACCATCACGTTGGACGACTCCGAAAAGGAAAACATCACCATTACCGACAGCAAGAACAACCGCATCGTGATCGATACCGCCAACAACAAGATATCGATCAGCAGCGAAGGCGATTTCGCCATCAGCGCCAAGGGCACGCTGACCATCAGCGGGGCGCAGGTGGTGGTGCAGAACACAGCCGGCAGCGTCAAGGCGGACTTGTCGGGTTCCTCCATGCAGCTGCAGGGCGGGCAGAGCATCAAGCTGTCGGCCGCCATGATCGACTTGAACTAGGAGCAAACATGGCACAAGGCGCCGCCAGGCAGGGCGACAGCATCGTCAACGCTGCCGATATCCATATCGTGCTGGTGCCGAGCCCGGGCGGGCCGGTGCCGACGCCGCAGCCGTTTCCGTTCAACGGCAAGATCACGCTCAACACCAGCCTGAATGTGCGCATCAACAGCCGGCCGGCGGCGACCGTGGGCTCGATGGCGCAAAACATGCCGCCGCACATACCCGCCAGCGGCGCCTTCCAGGTTCCGCCCACCAACCTGGGCCGGGTAGTGATGGGCAGCATGACGGTGCGTATCAACGGCAAGGCGGCGGCGCGCGCCGGCGACTTCTGCGAAACCTGCCACGATGTGCCGCCGGCCGGGCCGCAGGGGCCGCCGCCCACGGTGCAGGTGCTGGGCTTGAGCACGGTGAACATAGGATGAACGGCTCGGCGGACAGCGATTTCCTCGGCCAGGGCTGGGCCTTCCCGGTGGCAACCAGCGGCGGCAAGGTGCAGCTGGCGGCCGGCGCCGAGGACATCCGGCAGGCGCTGCTGATCATCCTGCAAACCGCGCCTGGCGAGCGGGTGATGCTGCCAGCCTTCGGCTGCCGCATCAACGAACTGGTGTTCGCGGCCGGCAACGCCACCGCCGTCAGCCTGGCGCAGCTGTATGTGAAGCAGGCGCTGGACCGCTGGGAGCCGCGCATCCAGACCTTGCAGGTGAACGTGACGATTACGCCGCAGCAGCCGAACTGCCTGCAGATCGCGGTCGACTACCTGATCCGCGACCGCAACCAGCCGGCCAACCTGGTGTTTCCTTTTTATCTTAAATAAAACCGGAGTCAAGCATGAACCACGAAATCATCGAGGCCAGAATCAGAGAACTGAAAGACAATTACCAGGCCGGGCAAACGCAGCTGCGCTCCCTCGAAGCGCAGCAAAAAGACTTGCAGCAAACCCTGCTCAGGATCAGCGGCGCAATCCAGGCGCTGCAGGAGCTGCTGGACCAGATGCAAGGCAAGGAGCCGGATGTCCAGCCTAACGTCATGCATTTGGCCAGGTAATCCGGCGCGCCATGGCTGACCCGATCCTGGACTTCCGCACTGCCGAGCAGTTTTATCAGCAGGCGCTGAAGCTGGCCCAGACCTACGCTCCCGAATGGAGCGCCTACTGGCCGGCGGCCTTGACCGCGGCCACGCCGGATCCGGTCGGCGCGGCGCAGGCGGTCAACCAGGATCCGGGCCTGGTCTTGCTGAACCTGTTTGCACAGCTGGCGGCCTATACGGCAGGGATCGAAAACCAGATTCCGAACCAAAGGCGGCAGGCATTTTTCCAGTGCATGGGCATGCAGCTGCGGCCGCCGCTGGCAGCACAGGCGCCGCTGCAATTCACGCTCAAGCCGGAGCAGCCGGCGAAGACGGTGCCGGCGCAGACGGCGGTGCTCGACGCCGATGCCCAGGCCGTCCGCTTCCAGACCAACCAGGACTTGCTGGTGGTGCCGGCCAGCCTGTGTGCTGCCATGACCATCATGCCGGCGCAAGACCAGTACATCGACGCCATGCCGGCCTTGGCTTCGAGCGCCGCCAGCACAGAGGGAGTGCCGCTGTTCGTCGCCGACGAAACCGCGGATCCGGCCGAGCAAGCGCTGGGCCACTGGTTCATCATGGGCGACAGCCAGCTGTTCAAGCCCGATCCGGCCCTGCAAAGCATCACCATCACGCTGTACGGCAAGCAGCTCTACAGCGATTATTTCGGACAGTGGTTCGACGGCGCGCTGACGCCGCTGAGCGCGAAGCTGACGCAATCGGCCGACGCCCAGCAGCTGGAAATCCGGCTCGACCAGAAGCCGCAGGCGGCGGCGCTGACGATTGCCCAGGTGCAGCAGGAAATCTATCGGCAGGAAGACCCGGGCGCCGGTTTCACCGACGACGTCCTGCTGGCCGAGCCGGACCAGCAGCGGGAATACTGGCTGCTGGTCAAGCCCAGCCCGCAGGTCAAGGTGCTGGCGTCGCTGGCGCAGCAGCTGCCGGTCATCACCGGCATCCAATGCACGTTCAAGGGCGATGCGATCCAGCCGCAGCAAGCCGCATGCAACGTGGTGCTGCTCGACATCACGAACGGCGCCTATCCTTTCGGCCAGTCGCCGCAAGCCGGCGACGCCTTTTATATCCGCAGCGACAGCGTCTTTGCGCGCAAGGGCGCGCTGGTCAACATTTCCTTCCAGCTGACCGCGGTCGCCGTCGAGTATCCGGTCACCCTGTATTGGCAATTCTGGGACGGCAAACAATGGCAGTCGTTCAACCAGACCTTGGCCCAGGCCAGCCAGTACCAGTTTGTCGACACCACCAGCAACCTGCAGCACGACAATCCCGACGGTCCGACCCGGATCCAGTTCCAATGCCCGGCGCTGGGTGAAACCACGGTCGCCGGCGGCACCGGCTTGTGGATACGCGCGGTGATCGCCGCCGGCGGTTATGGCGAGGCCGGCGGTTTCACCACCACCAGCGTGGCCGATACGATAGAAAGCATTCCCGCCGCGATCCTGACGCCGGAGCAGAAAAACAGCGTGATCGCCTACCTGAACGATGTCGAGGGCGTCAATTTTTCCTACCAGTTCAGCCAGTCGCAGTTTTATCCGCCGTATATCCAGTCGCTGCAGATCGGCTACAGCTATGCGGCGCCACCGACCCGCTACTGGAGCTACAACGCCTTTACCATGAGCCGCTTCCTGTTCAGCCCTTTCAAGCCGGTGGAAGAGGTGCTTACCGGGTTTTATTTTGCCTTCAGCACAGCCGATTTCGACAAATACACCTTGGGCAACAAGCTGACCCTGTATTTCTACCTGCAACAGGAAAGCGCCGCGCCAGGCAGCCGCCTGCAATGGGACTACTACGACGGCCAGGCATGGCAGGCGCTGCCGGTGGACGACAGCAGCTACGGGCTGAGCCGTTCCGGCATCGTCGGTTTCACCGTGCCGGCCGGCATGCCTGCGTCCTACCTGTATTCGCAGACAGCGTACTGGTTCCGCATCAACAACCCGCATGTCAGCCGCACCATCCGGGTCTACGGCATCTATCCGAATACGGTCATGGCCAGCAACATCACCGGCGTCGACGATGAGGTGCTGGGCTCAAGCAACGAGCAGCCGTCGCAGACTTTCGCGCTGGACTACACGCCGGTGCTGCCGAACCTGGACCTGCAGGTGATCGAAGCGCGCGGGCTCGACACCGTCGCCCAGGACGACGCCGCGCAAGACAGCACCGGCGACGCCACTGCCGGCAGCGAAATCAGCCGGCAATGGCGGCAGGTCGACAATTTCACGTTCTGCGGCCCCACCGACCGCGTCTACACGCTGGATTGCCAGAACGGCCTGGTGACTTTCGGCGACGGCTACAACGGCATGGTCCCGCCGCGCGGCTACAACAACATCGTCGCCGCCCATTACGACTATACGCAGGGACTGGCGGGCAATGCCGGCGCGCATCGCCTGACCATGCTGCGGCCCGGCATCAGCAACATCGACGGCGTCGACAATCCGGCGCCGGCGGCGGGCGGCGTCAACGGCGATACAGTGGCAGATATCGCCGCGAACAGCCCGGCGCTGGTGAAAGCGGGCGGTTATGCGGTCGAGCTGAGCGAGCTGAGCGCGCTGGCGGCGCAGTCTTGCCAGCAGGTGGCGCAGGCGCGCGCGCTGGAAACGCCGCAACAAGACATCAGCATCGTCTTGCTGGCGCTCAGCAGCGCGCCGGCGCCTTACACCAGCCCGGAAATCCTGAACCAGGTAGCGGCCGCCGTCAAGCTGGCGTGCCTGGCGCCGCTGGCGCCGCGCATCAGCACCCGGGCGCCGGATTTCGTGGCGATCGATGTCAGCGCGCAGCTGGCGGTCAGCTGTGCGCCAGACCAGAAAAACGCCCTCCAGCAAAACATAGGACGCCAGCTGCAGGCGTTTTTCCAGCCGGTGTTCGGCGGTCCCGGACAGCAAGGCTGGCGCTTCGGGGAAACCGTGCAGGCTTCCGCGGTCAGCCGTTTCCTGCGCACGCTGCCGCAGGTCGAAACCGTGCTCGGCCTGAACCTGAACGGCCACCAGAACGGCAACATCGCGCTATTGCCGGCGCAGCTGCCGGTGGCCGGCCAGATGACGTTGTTACTTTACCTGGAGTAGGGCGATGAGCTTCGAATTGCCCGACCTCGACCGGAAGACCTACCAGCAGCTGGTGGTCGAGCTGGTGCGCAAGATTCCCCAATACACCAAGCTGTGGACCGACTATAACGACAGCGATCCCGGCATCACCTTGCTGCAGCTGCTGGCCTGGCTGGATGAATCGCTGCTGTACCAGGCCAACCAGATCCCGACCCTGACCGACGAAAACTTCCTGCGCTGGGTGCTGGGGCTGGCCTTCAGCAGCAACCAGACCGAATACAGCAAGGCTGCCCAGACCTACTACGATTTCGATTTCCTGGCACTGCAGGCGGCGCTGGCGCAAATCGAGCAAGGGCAGGCGGCCGGCAAGGCGACGCTGCAAAAGGAAATATTGCTTTACCTGCAAAGCCCATACCTGGCCCTGACCTTGCCGAATATCGAGGTCGTGGCGATGCAGAGCAACCGCATGATCGAATTGCTGTATGACCAAGCCGTGGCGCAGCAAAAGAAAACCCACTCCAGCATCCCGGTGCCGGTTCCGCTGTATGTGCAGCAAGCATACGCGCAGGCAGCAGAGCAGGCCAGCACCGCCTATCTCTTGAGCGACGCGCCCTGGAACTATGTCTATCCGCTGTATCCCAACAAGCAGCAATATGCCTATTCCAGCACGACCATGCGCCGGCTGCTGCTGTTGCAGGGAAAAGACGAGCGCGCGCGGGAACAGACTTTGCTGAACCAGGTGAATTACTACCTGCAGCCGCGCGTGATTGCGGGCAGCGCGGTGCGGGTGCAGATGGCGCAGCTGACCGCGATCGACCTGACCTTGTCGATCCGCTGCAGCGCGGCCACGGTCATGTCGGTCACGCTGGATGCGCTGGTGAACCTGCTGTTCGGCTACCTGCTGCCGGCCGGCGGTCCCGATGGCCGCGGCTGGCCTTACGGCCAGGCGCCGCAGGCCGACGACCTGCTGCACCTGATCCTGAGCGTGCCGGGCGTGGCTGCGCTGGAAAGCATGGACTATAACTTCATCCCTACCATCGTCCTCAACCAGATGGCGCAGCTCGGCGCCAACACCACGCTGGCCGACTTGCCGTCGGGGCGCAGCGCCATGCTGTACCAGGGCTTGCCGCGCTTGCGCTGCCTTGACATCACTGCGAGCAGCCAGCCATGAGCAAGCAGCCATCCAGCTACCAGCGCTACCTGCCGGCGATCTACAGCGGCAAGGATTCGGCGTTTGTCGGCGACTATCTCAAGATATTCGAGAAGCTGCTGACCGGCATCGGCGACGGCGCCCTGGACGGGCGCCGCGGCATCCAGGAATTGCTGAACGCGGACGTCGCCGGCAACCTGTTTTATCCGCGCCTCAGTTTCCTGTTCGATCCGGCCAGCACGGATTTCATCCCGCCGATTTCGGCTGCAAAGCCGAACCAGCAGCAGGCCATCCTGGCCAACCTCGACAGTTACATCGGGGTGCCGCCAGTGACCAATCCGCTGGCAGCCTACGTCGCCGGGCAGCCCGCCGCGGGCTCGGCCCAAAGCGGGATCGAAGCCTGGCTCAACAGCTTCCTGAACTGGCTCGGCGGATGGGTCGACCTGACGCTGGACAACAGCTGGAACATTGACAAGAAACGCATGGTGACGGCGCAGATCCTGGCGCTGTACCGGTTGCGCGGCACGCCGCAGGGGCTGGGCTTCATGCTCGATTTGCTGCTGGACCTGCCAATGACCATCCAAGGCGTGCAGTACCAGATGCCGGTAGACGGATTCCCGGCCAAGGCCGTGCCGGTCAAGGGGCCGATCACGCTAACGGTCAGCAACCCGGTCCCGCCCTGCATCCGCGTCGCCGGCCAGGCGCAGGGAGCGTTTATCCTGCAAGAGCGCTACCACGCCGGCAGCCAGGTGGTGTCGGGCTATTTTCCGTGGCTGTTCAATGTGCAGATCACGCTGCCCAATGCGCTCAACAGCGGCTTCGTCCTCACCAGCCAGAACACGCAGCAGGTCCTGCGCCTGCAGCAGCAACTGCAGCAGCTGCTGGCCGCCATCAAGCCGGCCGCCAGCCGTTTCACCACCACCATTTTTCCCAGCATGCAGTTGCAGGCGGTCACGCCGGAGACGCAAATATGCAATGCCGCAACGCTGGGCATCAACACTTTTCTGGGCCTTCAAGGGAAAAATAAATGAGCGCGTTCATTCCACCCATTCCATCCGACGTCGCGGTGCGCCTTAATTATCATGACGGCATGTTCCTCACCGCGCAAAACATGACGCTGGAGCAGAATTATTTTTCCAACTGGATCAAGCTGCAGAACCAGTGCCTGTACACCCCAGGCGTGCTGAACGGCTTCGACGTCACGCTGCAGAACAATACCCTGGTGGTGGCGCCCGGCGTCGGCTTCGATTCCAGCGGCGATTTCCTGGTGTTTCCCGGCACCAGCGGCAACATGGTGCCGGCAGCGACCAACCTGGGCGACAGCTACGGGCTGTATGCGGTATACCCGCCCACTCCCAATGTTTCCACCGACACCCTGGACCAGGCCGCCGTGCTGCAAAGCGCTTCATTGACCTATCCGCCGAGCTATTCGATCATCCTCGCCACGGTAACGATGGACAGCGCCAACCCCGGCATCATCAAAAGCATTGCCGACAGCCGGCAACCGGTCACCAGCCGCCTGCCGGCCGTGCTGGGCAAGCCGGCGGCAATCCAGTCGAGCCTGGCGCAGGGCCTGGACGGCGCGCGCCACGGCAGCGTCACGTTCGATACCCGCACGCTGCTGAAAGTCGGCGACCGGGCGCCGTCGCAACAGGTGTTTTACCTGGCCGCGGAGGGACCAGCTTTCAACGTGCCGCCCAGCGTCCACGCCACCGTGGTCGGTTCCGTCCCCTATGCGGTCAGCGTCAGCAATGTCGGCACTTCGCAGTTCACCTTGGACCTGGTGGCGATAGAAACCCGCGCCAGCAGCGAGCCGTCGGCGCAGGTGAACTGGCTGGCCTTGTCCAATTCTTCCACGCTTGAGAACGCCTGACAGGAATCGCACCATGAGCAGTCCATTGATTCAACGTCCAAATTATTTCGCCGGCGAAGCCTTGCTGACCGCCGATTTCGCTTGCGAGCAGCAGTACCACATGGATATCCAGAGCTTCAACAATCAAAGCCTGTACATCTGCGGCATCGCCAGCGGGCTCGAGGTGTTCTGGGACGCCGAAAGCAGCGCCAGCCAGGTAGAGGTCAGCCCAGGCATGGCGATCGACGGCCTGGGCCGCCAGATCATCCTGCTGCAGCCGCAGGTAGTCAGGCTGGCCAATGTGGTGGCGGGAGCGACCTATTTTCTCAGCATCAGCTACAACCAGGTGTATGCCGATTACAGCAACGAGACCGGCGTTGCCGGCTACAAGCGGATCGTGGAGCAGCCGCTGATCCAGTATGTGCGCAACCTGCAGCAGCCGGCCATGAACATCCTGCTGGCCGTGATCAGCTTCACCACCCAGGGCGCGATCAACCAGCTGACCTATCGTTCGGGCAACATCGAGCGGCGCTATGTCGGCTCGACCCTGGGCGCCTTGAATTTTGTGACTGAAGGCGCCGGCGTCCACCGCATCAACTTGCCGGACGCGCTCGCCGGTTTCCTCGGCAACGCGGACAGCGACGGTTATCCCAGCATCCGCGCAAAAAAGGAAAGCAGCGGCGACCAGGCTTACCTGGAAGTGGATGCGCCGCGCAGCGAATTCATGGGGCTGCTGACCACCCGCAATAACCTCGGCGTCGGCAATCCCCAGCCGCTGGCCAACCTGCAGGTCGACGCCATTACTTTCAAAGGCCAGGGGACACTATCGTCAGACGGTCCGCTGGTGACTTTGTCGAAGACGCTGTCGCCGTATTTCCAGGTCGGCGACGTGCTGATTTCGGATCCGCCGGTGATCACCATGAGCAACGGCCAGACCAGCTTCGGCCTGGCGCAGCGGCGCACAATTGTCGCCATTAACCCGGGCAGCCTGCAAGTCACGGTAGAGGCGGCATTCAATCCGGTCCTGCAAAGCATCAGCTACACCTATGTGCGTTCGACGCTGGTGCGTTTCGCCACCGGCAGCGCCAGCAGCCTGCTGCGCATCAATATCGACGGCACGGTCGGCCTCGGCATGCAATCGGCCACCAGCGCCGGCCTGGCTGGCGCCGGCCCCAATGCGCTGGTGATCACCGCCGACCGCAAGGTCGGCATCGCCTTGACCGACCGCAGCCCGGCGGCGGCGCTCGACGTCAACGGCAAGATCCAGGCCGACGACCTGAATGTGCAGGGGCAGATCCGGACCGGCTCGATGATATCCAGCGGCCCGATCCAGGCCCAGAGTTTCGAGGGTAACGGCTCCAAGCTGCAAGGGCTGCCAATCCTCAGTTACTGGATCCGGGAAACCATCGGCACCCCGACCAGCAACCTGTACTACACCGAAGGCAACGTCGGCATCCGCGACAAGACCCCGCTGGCTTCGCTCAGCGTCGGCGGCGGCCAGTCGTTCATCGGCAAGGGGCAGGTCACCGCCATCAGCAACAATGTCTTGCAGGGTTACCAGACGGCGTTCCTGGATGAAGTCACGGTCGGCGACACGATCACTGTCGGCATGCTGGTCGAGCAGGCCGGCGTCATCGCCGAAATCCTCAGCGACACCCAGCTGCGGCTGCAGGAACAGCTGCCGCTTGAGGTGCTGGATTGGGCCTACAGCTACCAGGCGCCGGGCGCCGACAGGAAACCAGGGCAAGGACAGATCAGCAGCAACGGCAGCATCATCACCGGCAAGGGCAGCAGTTTCAAGAGCACCGCCGCTGTTGGCGGCAAGATCATCATCGGCCGTTTCGATCCCAAAACCAGCATCAGCCAGAGCAGCGCCGTGGTTGCCGTCGCCAGCGCGACTTCGCTGACCTTGGCGACGCCGTTTGCGATCGACGTCAGCGGCTCGCCATACACATATCAGCCGGGCAGCGGTCCGGCCAAGGACGGCGTCGGCACGATCACCACCAAGGGCGTGCAGGTGACCGGCGACAAAACCGATTTCAGCGGATACCAGCCAGGCGACCTCCTGATCATTCCGCCGTCCATCTCGCTGCCGCAGACCATGTTCGTGCAGTCGGTCATCAGCCAGACTGAATTGACGCTGATCCTGCCGGGCAGCAAGGACCAGCTCACAGGAATCTTTCCGGCCGCGGTGTCGGCTTATGTGGTGACGCCTTCGCTGCTGGGCTATTTTGCCGCCAATAACGCCAACGGCGTGCTGCCGTCCAGCGGCCAGGGAATTCCGCCGGCGATGATCGTCGCTACCAACAACATCCCCGCCACGCCGAACACGGTGGCGATCAACTACCGACCGGAAGAAATCCAGAACAAGTACGCCTTGCAGGTCAAGGGCGACGTCAACTTCAGCGGCAGCAGCGTGGATATCAAGGACCTGCAGGTGGAGACCCTGACTGCCAGCAAAAGCATCACGGTGAAGGGCGACGGCAGCAGCGACAAGCTGCTGGATGTAGGCGAGAGCGGTTCGTCGCTGCTGACGGTAAGCAAGACCAACGTCGCGGTGGGCGCGAGCGGCGCGCCGTACCAGCTTGAGACGACAGGCAACGTCCACGCCAGCGGCAACATCGTCAGCGACCAGAAGGTGCAGGGCGCCAGCCTGGCGGGCGCAGCGCTGCAGGCGGCGGGAACCAAGATCAACGCCGACGGCAGCGTGCAGATCATAGGCGACCGTGTGGCCTTCAACCAGTCGAGCCTGACCAATGGCGGCACCACGTTCCAGCAGAAGGCGAGCACCGATGGCTACGTCATGGCTGTCGTCGGCCAGCCGGCCTGGAACGCCAATTATTGCGGCAGCCTGGCCGGCGTCACTACCGACGGCAACGGCAACCAGACCAGCTTTGCCTATGCAACCGCGCTGGCTTACCAATACTACGTACAGGATGGCAAGAAGAGCGCGCAAACCATTTCGATCCCGGTGCCGGGCTCTTTTACCTTGCCGGTCAAGAAAGGCGAGACCTGGACCCTCACCCTGACCTGGGTCGCCGCGGTCGGCGCGGCGCCCGACGTCGAGTTCTACTGGATACCGCTGGGGCCGGCGCCCGCCGCACTGAACGCCACGGCGTCGGCACCGGCCGCCATGCTGCCAGGCGGCGGCATGGCGGCCACCCTGCAAAGCCTGCGCGACGACCTGGCGGCAGGCCGCATCAGCAGCAGCATGCAGGCCAGCGCGCAGCAAGCCATCCAGCGCCGGGTCGGCGACCTTACCCAGATTCTGGGCGACGCGACGCACATGAGCAGCGAGCCGTCGGACCGGGAACAATTTATCCGCGACCTGCAGAAAATCGTCTGCGCCCCGGGATTGCCGGCGCAAGCGTCGACCTTGCCTGGCTTCGGGCAAAACGTCGAGGAGCTGATCGATACCTTCGGCAAGGTCACCGCCCACGACTTCAGCCCGGCGCAACGCGGCTTGCTGGCCGCCGGCGTGCGGGCCCTGGTGCAGATCAACGACAACCAGGCCAACCGGCGCGACCTGAACCTGATCAAGAACAACATCAACCTGTTCCTCGACAACGTGCAGCAGGTGCTGCAGCTACAGTTCGGCGCCAACGAGCGGCGGCTGCTGACGCGGGCGCTGGTACGCCTGGTCGGGGACGGTTCGGGAGACGCCGATGGCAGTTAGGACGGGGGCGCCGTCCGCAATCCGTTTTTTTTCAGTCGCAACCAGCCGCAATTCTTATCGATGTTCACCCATAAGGAATGATCATGAATACCATTGCAAACGGCAGTTTCGGAACCCGCACCGCGTATAACCAGTCCGACCTGGTCGACGGCGGCACCAGCTTCACCCAGGTCGCGACCAGCGACGGCTTTGTCATGGCGACAGTCGGCCAGCCGACCTTCAGCGCCAATTACCTCGGCACCCTGGAAGGCTTTACCGTCGACAGCAGCGGCAGCAACACCAGCTTTGTCTACGCCACCGGCCTGGCATACAGTTACACCATGCAGAACGGGAAAAAGGGCGTGAACACGATCCTTATCCCCATGCCCGGCTCGTTTACCATGCCGGTGCGCAAAGGCGAGACCTGGAGCCTGCGGCTGACCTGGAACACAGAAATCGGCCAGGCGCCGCAAGTCGAGTTTTACTGGATTCCCGACCTCGATGGCGCGCACGGACATGCAGGGGTGCCGGCCGGCCAGCAAGCCAGCATCATGAAACAGGCCATGACCACGCTGCGCGACGAACTGCAATCGGGCAAGGTACAAGGCAGCATGCTGCTGTCGGCGCAACAGGCGATCGACAGCCGGGTGCTCGACCTGGCGCATATCCTCGGCGACAGCGTCAACCAAGGCAGCAGCGAGCAGGACCGCCAGCAGTTCCTCGGACGCCTGCAAAAGATCGTCTGCTCGGCGGCGCCGCAGGGACAGAAAACGGACAACACCGTCGATCCGCAAGCCCTGCAAGAATTGATCGCCAGCTTCGGCAAACTCAGCGGCCATGCCTTCAGCACCCAGCAAAACGGCCTGATCGAAGCCGGCGTGCGAGCGCTGGTGCAGATCAACGACAACGACGCCAACCGGCGCGACCTGTCGCTGATCAACCGCAACATCGGCCTGTTCCTCGACAACATGCAGCAGGTGCTGGACAAGCAGTTCGGCAACAACGAGCGGCGGCTGCTGACGCGGGCGCTGGTGCGCATCGTCGGCGACGGCAACCGCGGCGACCTGTGAACCACGGCCGGCCAGCTTCGGCGGACAAGCCGTGCTAGCGGCCGCCGGCCACGCCCAGCTGGCTACCTTCGACTTGCTGGATGAAGCCGAATGCGAGGACTGGGTGCTGCGCACGCTGCTGCTGCGGCGCCATTGGCGTCCGCGGCATGCCGAGGCGCCGTTCTTTACGCTGGGCCTGGCGGCATACCTGGATTGCGGCGCAGGCAGCGCCTATCATGACCTGGCGCTGCGCAGCCGCAACAACCGCATGCTGGAAAGCCATTTCGGCCCGCTGCTGCAATCGCTGGCGACGCTGCTGGGCGATCACTTCGGCGCGCCGGCCGGCATGACGGACGCCGCCGCATGGCCCGGTTTCCATATCTACCTGCCGCATCCGGCCTTCAGCCTGCCGGTCGCCAGCGTGCACCGCGACCTGCAGTACCGCGATGTGTTTCCGGGACATGCGCTCGGCGACGACGACATGTTCAGTTTCACCCTGCCGCTCAGCACGCCTGAACGCAGCGGATTGAATCTCTGGCGCGACGGCGCCACGGCCGCCGAGCCGGATTTCCATCCTTACCGCAGCGGGCAGCTGGTGGTGCACAGCGGCCTGGCGTCGCACCAGGCCGTGCTCAGGTGCGACGGCGATCTTGAACGCATCACGCTGCAAGGCCACGGGGTACGGCTCGGGCAGCAAATTCTGTTGTACTGGTAAACCCATGCCGACCCCGACCATCCATCCCGAGTTCCAGCTGCAGCTGTTCAGCCAGGCTGCAGCCGCCGACATCGTCCAGCGCCTGCTCGACCTTGACGCTTTCTGGCTGCCGCGCCATCCGCACCTGCCGTTCTATACATTGGGCGCGACCAACTACTACGACATCACCGGCAATCCGGCCAAGCCGTACCTGCGGCTGGCGCAGCAATACAACCCGTTCCTGCGCGAAAATTTCGGCGAGGTCTATGCGACCTTGCTGGCCAGCCTGCAGGAACGGCTGGGACAGCCGGTCGGTTTCCTGCCGGACGCGGCGCTGCCCGGGTTCCATATTTTCGGCGGCCACGCCGATTTCGCCGCCTGCGACCAGCACGATATCCTGCATGGCGCATGGTTCCAGCGGCGCGACGGCCATGGTTTTCCCGGCAATCCGATCCATACCGATACGGCGCACCTGGCGCTCGGGCTGCCAGCCGTGGTGGCCGGCGCGCCGCTGCCCACCTTGTCGTTTACCCTGGCGCTATCTCTGCCGCAGGGGGGCGCAGGCATGAAGATCTGGCCGCTGCGCATGGCCGATATCGGCGACCTGGGCGGCCAGGAGCAGATGCAGCTGCTGCAGGGCTGCGCCAGCCGCCTGGTGGCCTACCAGGCCGGCAGCCTGTTCGTGCATTCCGGCGACTATTATCACCAGGCGCGCGGCCTGCCGGTGCAGGACGGGCAATACCGCATCACGCTGCAAGGCCACGGCGCCTGGTTCGATGGCCAGTGGCGCCTGTTCTGGTAATGCCTGCCAACCGAAGGAGCCACCTTATGTTTTTCGTCCCAAGCCAATTTGCCTTTACCCAGATGCTGACCCGGCACTGGCAAGCGATCCTGGCCGAATGCCTGGCTTTGCCCGGGCAGGAATTCGATGCCTGGCCGGAAACCAACCTGTATAGCCACGGCTGGGATGTGTACGGGCTCTACGTGGGACAGCAGCCGCTGCTGGAAAACTGCATCTTTTGCCCGCACACCGCCGGCCTGCTGCAACTGGTGCCGGGCCTGTCGGCCGCCGGTTTTTCGCGGCTGGCCCCCGGTGCCGAGATCCTGCCGCATGTCGGCTACAGCGACCAGGTGCTGCGTCTGCACCTGGCGTTGCGCGCCAGCGGCGATTGCGGTATCCGCGTCGGCCGCCAGGTGCGGCGCTGGATTCCCGGCCAGTGCCTGGTGTTCGACGATACCGTGGAACACCAGGCCTGGAACCGCGGCGACGCCGAGCGCCTGGTGCTGCTGCTCGATTTCGACAAGCCGCCGCAAGGCCTGGACCCCGATGAGCAGCATTGACGGCAGCGCCTATGGCGATAACCAGGATTTGCTGCAGGCGCTGCAGCAGCTGGGCGACGGCATGATAGAGCGCGGCTTGCTGCTGCGCCAGCTGGCCGAGGCGCCGGCCGCGAATCCGGCAGAGACGGATGACAGGATCGCCGCCTTATACCGCCAGGCCAGCCGCCGCCAGCTGCCTTCGCTGCAATTGCAGCAACAGCTGGCCCGGCTCGGCGCCAGCTTGCAACGTCAGTGGGAACAACTGGCGCAACGCAGCGCCGCCAGCGTCCGGGCCCAGGTATTCCTGCCCTGGGTGCACCTGGCGCTGTTGTTCCAGCTCGGCCGGCGCGACCAGGAATTGCTGCTGTGCGCCTTCCTGGGCGAACTGGACCAGCGCTATTGCACCATCCTGCAAGCGTTCGGCGATGCGGATGCCAGCGGCGCCGGCGACGGTTTTACCTCCCTGGCCAGCGCCGCCACGATGCTGGGCGGCAGCCTGGCCGACCGCATCGACATGCAGCAGAGCCTGATGAGCGACGCCGCCTTGCGCCACTGGGACCTGGTCGAGCTGGCGGCCGGCAGCCGCCTCGGCGCCATGAGCGGCGGCTATCGCCTCAATCCTGCCATCGTCTCTTATCTGCTGGCGCGCGCCGCGCCGCAACTGCGGCTGGAGCAGCCCCTGGCGGAAATCGGCAGCCGGCTGGAACTCGGCGACCACCTGGTCGACGAAAAGGTGAAGCAGCAGCTGTCGCACTTCATAGAGCATGCCGGCAGGGAATGCACGCATTTGTCCAGTTACCTGCTGCACCTGCAAGGCCCCGACCTGCCATTGCAGCAAAGCTTGTGCGCCGCCACCTTCGGGAAAATCGGCATGCATTGCGTCCTGCTCGACGGCAAGGCGGTCTGGCAAACCTACCTGAGCGAACGGAAGAACCGCGCCGCGCTGCTGGCGCGCTTGCGCTTGCTGTGCCGCGACGCCTTGCTGTGCAACCGGGTGCTGGTGCTGCTCCATTGCCAATGGATCTGCAGCCAGGACAGCGCCGACGACCTGCTGGAGGATGTCTGCGGCACGCTGCTCGACAGCCAGCGCTACATGGCGGTGCTGAACGGTCCGGCGCGGCGCCTGAGCGACATTGCCCACCAGTACAGCGCCCACCAGGCGCTGCCGATCCTGATCAAGAGCACGGCGCCGGATACGCAGCTGCGGCGGCAGGTCTGGCTGCGCCACCTGCCGGCCTCCGGCTTCGATCCGGACCAGGCGGCGCTGACGCAGCTGGTCAACAACTACCTGTTTACGGAACAGCAGATCCTGCTGGCGATCAAGGAAGCGTCCAGCCGCAGCGTGCTCAATCCCGACGCCGAAAGCATGACCGAACTGCTGCTCGACGCCTGCCGCGAGCAAAGCAACCGCGAGCAGCTGAGCGTGGCGCAGGAAGTCAAGACTGCTTACCGTTTCAGCGACATCGTGCTGCCGGCCGACACCAGGCGCTGGCTGCAAGAGGTGTTGCAGTATGCGCAAAACCGCCACCAGGTAATAGAAAGCTGGGGATTCGACAGCAAGAACCAGAACAGCAGGAACCTGTGCGTGCTGTTTTACGGGCCGTCGGGCACCGGCAAGACCATGGCGGCTTCGATCATCGCCAACGAGCTCAACCTGGGCCTGTACAAGATCGACCTCGCCAGCATCGTCAGCAAATACATAGGCGAAACCGAAAAACACCTGGCGCAGCTGTTCGACCAGGCCGAAGCGATGAATATCGTCCTGTTTTTCGACGAAGCCGAAAGCCTGTTTTCCAAGCGCACCGAAACCAAGGATGCGCACGACCGCTACGCCAACCTGCAGACCGGCTACCTGCTGCAGCGCATAGAAAGTTATCCCGGCATCGTCATCCTGTCGACCAACCTGCTGAAGAACATGGACAAGGCGTTTACCCGCCGCTTCAAGTTCATGATCGAATACCCGTTCCCGGGCAGGGAGCAGCGCCTGCAGCTGTGGCGCAACGCCTTTCCGGCGGCAACGCCGCTGGCCGCCGACCTGGACCTGCCGCTGCTGGCGGAGAAAGCGCCGCTCAGCGGCGGCAACATCAACAACATCGCGCTCAGCGCCGCCTTCCTGGCCGCGGCGCAACAGCAGGCAGTGACGCAGCAGCATATCCTGCAAGCTACCGAGCGGGAATACCACAAGCTGGGCAAGGTGTTCAGCGCAGCCGATTTCAGCTGGGATAACGATGACTAACTGTCGTCCAACTGCCGCTAGCGGACGCGATCCGTGCAAAAACTGAGCACGCAAGCGGCGCCGCAGCCGGCATCCGATGTGCGCGAACACCTGCCGGAGCGAACCGGCGCCACTGCATTCGGCACCGGCCATCTGGCGCCGATGGGCGCATACCGGTATGTGCGCAGCCCGTTGCAGCGGCGCGAAGCCGCCGCTGTCAGCCGAAACGGCTTGCCGGACAATTTGAAGGCAGGGATCGAAGGCCTGTCGGGACTGGCTCTTGACCATGTCAAGGTACACTACGACTCGACCAGGCCGGCGCAGCTGCGGGCGCATGCCTATGCGCAAGGCAGCGACATCCACCTGGCGCCGGGACAGGAGCGGCGCCTGCCGCACGAAGCCTGGCACCTGGTGCAGCAGGCGCAGGGCCGGGTGGCGGCTAGCAGACAAGACAGGGGGGTGGCGCTCAACGACGACCGCAGGCTGGAACAGGAAGCCGACGTCATGGGCGCCCGCGCCACGCGCTACGGTCCGGCAGCGGCGGTCGTCGGCGAATGCCGCGCCGCGCCCGCCGCCGCCATGCCGGTAACCCAGCTTTACCGGATAGAACGCGAACCTGTCACGACGCGGGTCTATTCGGTCTCCAACGATAACTCCATGGTGACCGGGATGGCAACGCCCAACCACGATTTCTATGTGGGAAACGCAACCCAGATCGGCGCGATGAACAACGCCATCTCCGCTTCGCCGTTGCTGTTTTACGCAGCCGGCACGGCCAGGCTGTTCGAGCGCGACTATTACCGGGTCGGCCTGAGTTTCGATACCGCCAGGGTTCGCGGCGATGCGCCGGACGATCGGCGTGCGCCGCGCCAGGACAACTTGCAGGCGCAGTACCGGGACCAGGTGCTGCCCGAGATACGCGCGTTTCGCGAAGGCCGCCGCGCCGGAAAAACCGCCGAGATAGACGCCGCCGCAGTTGTGTCCGACGGACAGGTCAATCCGGCTTTCATCAATCCCGCACTGGCGGCCTCGGTGCGCAGGCTTGAACTGTTCAAGAAACTCATCCTCAGCCAGCTGACGCTGGCCTCTTACCGCGACGACGAACCCGGAGCGATAGCCGATGCCGGCCAGATCGTCGCTACGCTGGAGAGCGCGCTGTATTCCACCGACATTACCCGCGGTGCTATCGCAGCACGGCTGGAACAGCTGGCTCCTTATTTCAGGGCGGAAGAAAATCTGGCACGCTTCGCTCGCACGCCGATTCTGCGCGCCACCTTGCTTGAATTGCGGGCTGCCGTCGCGGCGCTGGCGGCAGCATTGCCGGTGGACCTGCCGGTCGACCTGATGTCGTTCCATAACGCCGGCTTCCAGGCGCGCCAAGTCGAGGCCGTCGACGGTCCGGACAACGTGCTCCTGTACCGCGCCTGCGACGTCACCGCCGCCACCTTGTTAGGCAACAAGATCACGGAACAGAATGCGCAGCGGCTCAAGACCTATGTCGCAGGTTCTGGCGGTGCTTTCCATTACGCTACCAAGATCCTGCAATCGGGCGGCGACTGGGTCACGCTGGAAGGTTTCGCGGCCAGCGACCGCGAACGCGGCATCATCGGCATCGAGGACGACGATTCGGCAAAAAATGTCGACGACACCTGGCAGTACATCATGTACGGCGCGCTGGCCGGCGACGGCGGTCCGCTGCTGTCGGACGAAGACCGTTATTTTGCGCTGTACACAAAATTGCGTTATTACCTGAAAGGCATCACGGCGCCGGGCGTCTTCGGGCCGACGCAACGTGCCAAGCTGATGCCCAAGCCGATTGATCTCGGGCGGCTGGAAGCGCTGTTTCCGCTTGCTACCGGGGTTGGCGGTTTTTTTTCGCGGCTGGTTACGGACACGCCGCAGGAAAAGGCCCAAGCGCTGTTCAGGCAGCTGCAGACGACCGGTTTGCTGGACCGGCACGGAAGCGTCGCCGAGCGCGATACGCTGACGCTGCAAAAGTTGCGCAAGCTGCTGCCGAGCCTGCCGGAAGGCATCGCAGTCAAGGTTTTCCGCATCCTGCGGGAATCGCTCAAGTCGCAGCATATCCAGATCGGCTTGAGCAGCGATCTTGCCAATGCCATAGCCTGGCGTGCCTACCTTGGCGCAGACGGCGGCGAGCAGGCGGCGCTGCTGAGGCAGCAGTCTGACGCCATCATGGAGCAGGGCATTGATCCCCGGGTGCAGTCGGGAGCGACGTGGGACGACTTGGCGCAGACCGTCGCCCGCCTGCCGCCAAGGCCGGTCGTTGAATCGGAGCCTCCGGTCTTGGGGCCGCAGGCTGGAACACCGTTGACCGCCAGCGAGCCGCTCAAAGCGAGCAAACCGGTAAAAGATGAAAGCGCGCCAAAAGGCAAGCAGCCACCCGCACGCCATGAACTGGTTACGATAGGGTTGCGCGAACTGGACCGTCTCCGCGAGCTGTGGCGCAGCCGGCAACCACAGCCAGCCTTGGGCAGCCCGCCGAATTACCTCGACTGGCGCGCCGCGATACAGTCGATTCCGCTGGCTCCCGAAGACATGCCGATCGGCGCCATCCAGGAAGACCTGATGCAATGGCTGTCGCATGCCCGGGAAAAATGGGGTGTATAAGCAGCCGCGAAAGGTTCAGACCGGCACATCGCCTTCGACGGTAGTGCGGTACAGCGTGCGGCGCAGATGCTGCGGCGTGATCGGCGCATAGTGCACGGTGCTGCGGTTATCCCAGAACACCATGTCGTGCGCGCGCCACCGGTGGCGGTAGACGTTTTCGGGCCGTATGGCGTGCTCGTGCAGGTAGCGCAGCAGGGCGTCGCTCTCGTCCTTGGGCAGGCCGACGATGTGCGAGGTGAAGCCTTCGCTGACGAACAGCGCCTTGCGGCCGCTTTCGGGATGCACGCGGATCACCGGATGCTCCACTTCAGGCACTTCGTCGATCTGCTTCTGGGTCAGGTCGGCGCGCCAGGGAGACAGTTTCTGCAGGCGCCGGTAGCGGTACACGTAGGAATGCACGGCGCGCCGTCCTTCCAGCGTGCGCTTGACGTCGGCAGGCAGGGTTTCGTAGGCCAGGAACATGTTGGCGAAAGAGGTGTCGCCCTGTTCCGCCGGCAGTTCCTGCGCATGCAGCAGCGAGCCCAGGCTCGGCTTGGGCATATAGGACAGGTCGGAATGCCAGTCGGCGCCGGCGTCCACCAGGCCGATCGGCTGGCCGTCCTGGACCACGTTGGAGACGATCAGGATTTCCGGATAGCCTTGCAGGTGGAAGCGGTTCAGCACATGGACCTGCAGCGGGCCGAAGCGGCGGCTGAACGCCACGTGCTGCTGCGGCGTGATGCGCTGTTCGCGGAACACCAGCAAGCCGTGCTTGACCAGCGCTGCGCGGATGCGGGCCAGGTCCTGGCCGGATACCGGCAGCTGCAGGTCGAGGCCGGTGATTTCCGCGCCCAGCGGCCCCTCGACCGGACGGATTTCAAATTGCTGGACGGCGGTTGCGGTGGATGGCGGCAAGGTGCTGGCGATAGTCATGAGAAGGCTCGGAAAGCGGAACGGCCTTGCTCGCCACGGTGTCATCCGGCAGGCAAGGCGATCCTGAAAACAGCATTACACCTGCTTAAGCACAGGCGCCGCAAATAATCGATTGTCATATCCTTATGCGGTTTGCGGCGCATTGCCGCCGCGGTCTCAGCGGTGCGCCGAGACCAGGGCAAACATCGCGCCTTGCGGATCCAGGCCCTGCACGATCCAGCTGCCGCCCGGGACCTGGTGCGGACCCATGATGACCTTGCCGCCGCCGTGGCCGATGCGGGCAACGGCGGCGTCGACCGATTCGACATTGACGTAATACAGCCAGCAGGCGGCCGGCATGTCCTCGGTCTTGGTCATCATGCCGCCGATTGCCGCGCCGCCGGCGGCGAAGGTCTGGTAGATGCCGAGCGGACCCATGTCGAGCGCTTCGTCCTTGGTCCAGCCGAACAGGTCGGCATAAAAGGTAAACGCCTTTTCGCCGTCGCCGGCATGCAGTTCATGCCAGCCGACGTGGCCCGGCGTGCCGGCCGCTACCGGCGCCGGCTGTTCGTCGCTGTTGCCTTTGAACAGGATGAATGCCGCGCCGTATGGATCGGTCGCCACGGCGAAGCGGCCGATGCCGGGAATGTCGTCGGGCGGCCGCCGGATCGCGCCGCCGGCCGCCGCGACCCGCGCCGCATAGGCATCGACGTCGCTGACGCCTATGTAGCCGTTCCAGCCAGGTTTCACGCCCATGGCGCGCGCGTCTTCCGGGATCGGCATCAGGCCGCCGACCATGGTCGGCCCGGCTGACAATATGGTGTAGGAACGGTCGCCCATGCCGGCATCCTGCATGTTCCAGCCGACTACGCTTTGATAGAAAGATTCGGCGGCCTTGGCGTCGCTGGTCATCAGGTCGTACCACACGAATTTCGCTTGTTCGGCAGACATTTGGCGTGACTCCTTTGCTTGAGTTTGAGAAGGCCGCGGCGGTGGCGGGCGGTGCTTGAAAAGCCATTATCCGCCCGATACCCGGGGAGCGGAAGGCTTGAGGTTTCGGCAACGCAGGCGAAGCGTATTGGATATTCTTCCCCGGTGCGCTACAGTAGCTGCATGATACTACCGCCTTCCGATCTCGAAAAAATTGCCGCTCTTACCCTGGAGCATTACAACCAGCACGCCGACGATTTCCGCGACGGCACCCGCGACCACGACGTCAGCCAGAATATCGCGGCGCTGCTGCGCCATATCCAGGGTGCGCCGCCGTTCACCATCCTGGACGTCGGCTGCGGCCCCGGGCGCGACCTGCGCACGTTCAGCAAGCTCGGCCATATCGCCATCGGCGTCGAAGGCGCGGCGCGCTTCGTCGAGATGGCGCGCGCCGACAGCGGCTGCGAAGTCTGGCACCAGGATTTCCTCAAGCTCGACTTTCCCGACAGCCGTTTCGACGGCATCTTCGCCAACGCCGCATTGTTCCATATCCCCAGCCAGGAACTGCCGCGCGTGCTGCGCCAGTTCCATGCCACGCTGAAACCCGGCGGCGTGCTGTTCAGCTCCAATCCGCGCGGCGGCAACGAAGAAGGCTGGAACCGCGGCCGCTACGGCGCTTACCACGACCTCGCCGCGTGGCGCAGTTTCATGGCGGACGCCGGTTTTGCCGAACTCGAGCATTACTATCGTCCCGAGGGATTGCCGCGCGACCAGCAGCCATGGCTGGCCAGCGTCTGGCGCAAACTGCCGTGATTTTTCCAGGTCAATAGAAGATGAAGTCGTCGTTGCAGGCGGGCAGGGCTTGTGCTGTCAGCCAAACCAGGCGCCACAGGGCCAGGGCAGCTGCGAGAAGGGCGAATCCGGCGATAACCAGCATGATATTTCCTTTATCGCACACTCGTGCGAAATTTGCGCGTTAAAAATCGATGACCTGTGCTGCCGAAGGCGTCATCCGTGGTAGTTGAAGCTGCGGTAGGTCGAGGTCAGGCGTTCGTAGGCGTTGCGCACCCGGTCGGGTGCCTTCGGATCGCGCAGAAAACGCGCGTCGTGCATCAGGCCGACCATCAGGCTGTAGATCTCGAACGCCAGCTGTTCAGGATCGGTGTCAGGCCGCAGGTGGCCGGCGTCCAGCGCCTGGATGATGGCGCGCCGCAAGACGCCGCGCCAGCGCAGCACGTTGTGCTGCAGCCGTTCGCGCATGGGGGTGTCGACATCGTCGTACTCGAAGGCGCCGGCGACATAGATGCAGCCGGTGACATTGCAGGTGCGCGTGATCCAGTTCATCACCAGCGCATTGAGGCGCGGCAGGCCGCGCGCCTGCGTCATCGCCGGCTCGAACACGGCGGCCGAAAAACGGCGGTCGAATTCGTCCAGCACCGCTTCGTGCAGCGCTTCGCGCGAACCGACGCGGGAAAACACGCCGCTCTTGCTGATGCCGAGCCGTTTCGCTACCTCGCCCAGGGACAGGCTCTCCAGGCCCTGGGTGGCGACCATGTCCAGTGCCGTATTGACAATGGCTGCCAGGGTGAGCTCGCTTTTTTCGGTATGGGTATCCATGCACCGAAGTTTAGCACTATCGTGCGAAATGTCTATCTTATTTTGCGCAAAGGACTATTCAAGCCGTCGGTTCCGGCTGCATGAGGTCGAGCAGCGCCTGGTAGAGCCGTACCGGCTCTTCCGCGATCCGGTTAAGCACATAGAGGAAATATTCTTCGCCATAGACCGCATATTCGCGCGTGCGGAAGCCGCGTTTTTGCAGGCTGTCAATTTGTTCTGTGCCGAGGCCGATGAGCGATTCAAATTCATAGTGTTGCTGGCCTTGCAAGCCGTGCTGGACGAGCAGATCCGCCAGCTCATCCTGTATGGCGCGGTCATGGGTGGCAATCGAGCACTTGTGCCCGCTGGTCAGCAACCCGGCCGCGAAGCGCCGGTAGTTCACCGCCAATTCGGGGCTGTTGCGGCTGCAGGCAAGCTGTTCCGGCTCGAGAAAGGCGCCTTTCACCAGGCGGATGCGGCCCGGATACTGCATCAGCCTCGGCAAATCGCCGGCGCTGCGGTGCAGCCTGGCAGGAACCGTGATGCCGACATTCGCGAGTCCGGCGTCGGCATGCAAGCGGCCATACGTGGCGTAGATATTGTCGGCGCGCTCCGAACCTTCCATCGAAATCATGACTTCGCGGCCGCTGGCGGCGGCTGCCTGCGCTATTTTCCTGGCGTTCAGGAAACCCAGTTCAGGGTCGACCACGGAACCGATGTGGGACAAGTCAAGCGAGACCGAACAATCCAGGTTCGCGCCGTCGATGGCGCCGAGCAGCGCAAGGAACACGCCGGTCTCCGCATTGGCCCTGGCTTCGTCGCGGCAGCTCTCGCCCATGTATTCCGCCGATGCGGCATGTCCCCGGGCATTGATCTGGCCGATCCGTTGCAGCACATCCGGGATGGTCTGGCCGGCGACATAGCGCCTGGCGACACGGTGCATGAACGGGCGCAGCGCCGGGTCGCCGCAAAACCTGGCCTTGGCCTCTTCATCCAGCGCCAGCTTGCGCAGCGCATCGGCAGCCTGGTCAACCAGCGCTTGCCATTCGGTTGGAAATGCCGGCCGTTTTTCATTTTGCATATCGAATATCTTTCGAGGTTAGCGGTTCTTGTTGATGTGAACTCATTCTAAACAAGCGATAAGCCCCGGCAAAACCAGTAATTTTCTGTGCTACTGCCAATTTTCCTCACATAATGGCAAACCGACTGATATGGAGGAGCAACAATGGACTGGGTTTTCGCGCAGGAAAACATGGACTGGGCAGCGCTTTCCCATCTTTACAAGATAGCGCCGCTGGGAGAGAAGCATCCGGACGACCTGAAAACGGCGTTTACCAACAGCATGTTCAAATGCTTCGTATTCGATGGCGGCATCCTGGCCGGCGCCGGCCGGGCGCTGGCGGACGGCATCGATTGCTCTTATATCTGCGACGTCGCGATACATCCTGACTTCCAGGGGCAGGGCCTGGGCAAGGCCATCATCAGTAAACTGAGGGACTTGTCCGCCGGCCACAAGAAAATCATTCTCTACGCCGTCCCGGGCAAGGAAGGTTTTTACAAAAAACTGGGCTTCAAGCGCATGAGCACGGCCATGGCGATTTTCAAGGACCAGGAGCGGGCGCTTGCCGCCGGCCTGGTCAGCGACGTTTGAGCTGCAGTTATCCGTGCCGGTGATCAGGATCCTGGCAGTGGGCGGCATGCTGCTTGCCGTCGTTCCAGGAAGAGCCCAGGATCAGGCTGCAAAAGTCGATCCGCCTGTAGCCGGGATCTTTCAGCGCCAGCACGTCGGCCTTGACGTTGCCGAAGGTGGTTTGCGGCTTGTGCATGGTTCCCTGGGCGAAGGCGTCGATGATGCCTTGCTTGAAGCCGGGGCCGCGCGGATGCGCCTGCACTACCTGGTTGCGCTGTTCTTCGCTGAATTCGTCGTAAGCCATGCCCAGGACATCCATTTCGACTCCAGCCGTCACCAGCGCTACCACCGGCTTTTTGTATTGCGGGATACCGGGTGTGGTATGCAGCGCGATGGCGTCCCATACCTGTTCGATATCGTATTCGGCGATGCCGTAACCGCGCAGGAAATCGCGCGCGGCGTTTGCGCCGTCCACTTCGAAACGGTCGTGCTTGCTGCTGTAGCTGCCGACCAGCCCCATGTCATGGAACATGGCGCCGACGTACAGCAGTTCGGGATTGTAGTGCAGCCCTTTGCGGGCGCCGGCCAGCGCGCCGAACAGGAACACGCGGGTGGAATGGTGGAACAGCAGGTCTGATTCGGTGTCGCGCACCAGCTGGGTGGCGGCGCGCGCCATGGCGCTGTCGGGAATGGTGATGCCGGCGATAGTGTTGCTCATTGCATGCTCCTGGTAAAGGGTTGGCTGTCAAATGACGATGCAGTCCACTGTAAATCCAGGCCGGCTCCGCTACAATGCCAGGCATGCGCTGAACGCGGCCAAGCGTACGGTTTTTCCTGCCAGCGCCGCTCAAGGCGGGCACGATTTTTCAGAGGCGGTCAAAGGCGTTTTGAATGCGTACTGTTGCGATTGCGATTTTCCCGGGTGTCCAGGCGCTCGATGTGGCGGGGCCGCTGGACGTGTTTGCAGAAGCCAACGGCTTTCTTGCCGCCGGTGCCGGCTACGCGCTGACCCTGGTGGGCGCCAGCCACGAGCCGGTGCGCGCTTCGAACGGCATGCGCTTGCTGCCGGACCGCACATTCGCGGAATCCGGCGGCAGCTACGATATCGCCCTGGTCGCCGGCGGCCCGTCCTTGCCGGACGATGCACCGGACCAAGGCATGACCGCGTGGCTTCTCAAGGCGGCCATGCACAGCCAACGCTACGGCGCGATATGCACCGGCGCTTTTGCCTTGGGCCATGCCGGATTGCTGGACGGGCGCCACGTCACCACCCATTGGCAGAATGCCTCGCACCTGGCGCTGCGTTTCCCACGCGCCCGGGTCGAACTCGATCGCATCTACATCCGCGACGGCAACCTGGTGACGTCGGCAGGGGTGACGGCCGGCATCGACGTTTCTTTAGCGCTGGTGGCGGAAGACCATGGGCCGCGCCTGGCGCTTGCGGTCGCCAAACGGCTGGTGGTGGTGGCGCAGCGCCGCGGCGGCCAGTCGCAGTTCAGCCCTTTCCTCAGCGCGCCGGCGGATGAAAATTCGCCGGTAGCCAAAGTCCAGGCTTATGTCATGGAACACATCGGCGAGAATTTCACGGTGGCGAAGCTTGCCGCCGTGGCAGGCATGAGTGCGCGCAATTTCGCCCGCGTGTTTGTCGAGGTGAGCCAGCTTACCCCGCATGAATTTGTCGAGCGCGCGCGGGTCGACGCGGCCCGCAGCCTGCTGGAGAGCAGCGATGCAGCGCTGAAGGCGATTGCCTACGATTGCGGCTTCGGCAACGCCGACCGCATGCGCATCGTGTTCAACCGGCGGCTGGGCGTGTCGCCCAATGAGTACCGCACCAGCTTCCGCAAAACATAAACTCTTGCCGCAGTTTCAGATCGTCAGATTACAAAAAATCCGTGGCTGCCGTCGGCCGCCAGCTGCGCCACCAGGCCGTATTCCCAATCCAGGTATGCCTGCATCGCTGCGACCGGGTTGTCGGTGCCTTCATATGGCCGCCGGTAACGGTCGATGCGAGGAGATGCCAGCGCGGTTTCCCCCGGCTCCAGCGGCAAGCCGGCGGCGATCCAGGCAGCCGTGCCGCCTTTCAGCACAAACACCGGCTTGCTGCTCAGCCGTTGCACGTCGCCGGCCGCGTAACCTGCCAGCAGGCTGCTGCCGCAGGTCAGCACATAACGCTCGGCGCCTGGCGCCTGCTGCAATACTTGCGCCAATTGCGAGCGCAGCGCGAAGCGCGCGCCGGGGATGTGCTGCTTGACGTAGTTGGCGCTGCTGGTGAAATCGAGCAGCACGGTGCCCGGCCCGTCTTGCAGCCAGTGCGCCAGCTGCTGTGGGGTGACCGGTTCGTGCGGCGGCGCCGGCGGCAAGACCTGCGCCGGATGGCCGCTTTCGCTGAAATGCGCCGACTGCAAGCCGTCCAGCACGTGGACTTCCCATCCCATCTGCGCCAGCCAGGAGGCGGTCATGTTGGCGCGCACGCCATCGTCGTCCGCCAGCACGATACGGGCGCCGCGCACCGGCGCCGCGTGGTCGGTTTCCTGCACCAGCTGGCCGCCCGGAGCGGAACTGAAGCCGGGCAGGTGGCCGGCGGCATATTCTTCCGGCGTGCGGACGTCGAAACGGTAGGTGGTGCGGCCGGTTTCATCGTTCCATTGCGCCAGCGCCGCCAGGCCGGCGCGGCCGACCCGGGCGCGGTCCGCCACTTGCCGGCTCGACCTGGCTGCCTGCAGGTGGTGGCCGCTGCCGGCGGGATCCGTGGGACGCTCGGCAAAACGCTGCGTCTTGCCGTGTTCCAGCTGCTGCCCGGCCAGTGTCCAGCCGATGGTGCCGTTACGCAAGGCGCTGACCGGATTCGGGATGCCGGCGTTGATCAGCGACTGGCTGCCGATGATGCTGCGCGTGCGTCCGGCGCAATTGACGATGACCCGGGTTTCCGGACGCGGCGCCAGCGCGCGCACGCGCAGCACCAGTTCGGCGCCGGGCACGCTGACGCTGCCGGGGATGCTCATGGTGTTGTATTCATCGAAACGGCGCGCATCGAGCACCACCACGTCGGCATCGGCATCCAGCAGGGCCTTGACCTCGGGCGCCGACAGCGACGGCGTGTGGCGTTGCGATTCCACCAGTTCGCCAAACGCCTTGCTGGGCGCATTGACGTCGCGGAAGATTTCGCCGCCGGCGTCGCGCCAGCCCTGCAGACCGCCGTCAAGCAGATGCACGGCGCTGTAGCCGAGCTGCAGCAGGCGTTGCGCGGCTGGCCCGGCCAGCCCTTCGCCGTCGTCGTAGACCACGACGACAGTGTCGCGCCGCGGTATGCGCGCATAGGCTTCCAGTTCGATGCGTCCCAGCGGCAGGTTGGCGGCGAACAGCGGGTGCGCTTCGGCGAACGGCGCTTCTTCGCGCACGTCGAGCAGCGCGATTTCCTGGCGCGCCAGCAGTGCGGCATGGATCTGCTGGAACGAGAGTGCGGCAAAAGTGGCTTGGCGGAGATTGGTCATGTTTTTTTCAATTCGCTGGAACGGTCCCAGATATTCGGCAAGTGGGTGTTGGAGTAGCCTGAGATGAAGGTTTTGCTGCTGCCGTCTTCGGCATATACGGAGCGCTGCACCGCGCCGATGTTGGCGCCGTAGACATGGATGCTGATCGAGACGCTATCGGCATAGGCATTGCGCACCTGATGGATGTCGCCGGCGCTCGGCGACAGCGTTTCGACCGTGCCCGGCGTCAGCTTGAGCGCCGCGCCGTCTGCCTGCAGGCCGCCGCCGGCGTTGCGCTTGTAGGCTTGCGCATACTCGGCGCCGCGCAGCATGCCGATCAAGCCCCATACCGTATGGTCGTGGATCGGCGTTGTCTGCCCCGGCCCCCAGACAAAACTGACTATCGAAAACCGTTCGGCCGAATCGGCATGCAGCAGGTATTGCTGGTAGCGCTCCGGTTGCGGCTGGGCGTAGGCCTCCGGCAGCCAGTCGTCGACCGCGATCAGTGCATGCAGCAGGGCGCCGCCGTCGCGCAGGATCTGCGCTTCCGGCGGCCGGTTGTCGAGCAGGGCGGCAAATGCGGTGACAAAGTCACGCAGCCGGCCGGAATTGTGTGGATGAGGCATCTTTCCCTTTTCTTTTTCGATAAGCATAAGGCGTGCAGGTTAATGTCGCGCCACCTTGGATTAAACGAATTATTTACTATTTTCTTATGCGCTGGCTGCACTTGGCAGCACTCGCGCCGGTGAACCGGCCGGCGCCGCGGATACAGAATATATTATGTAATTTTTTTATACTTGCATATAAAAAATAATTCTTTTATTCATATTGTTGCTGAGATTAGTATCGCTATTGCTGTCTCGCACCGGCGCTTTTCGCCGACCGCATCGGAATATCTAATCGCAAGGCATCTGCCATGAGCATTATTACCTTATCCCACCCGAACGACGTGTTCGCGGCGTCGCTCGAAAGCGGCCGCTCGTGGTGGAAAAAGCCCGGCGCGCTGACCTCGCTCGGCCTGCATGTGGCTGCAATTGCCGCCATATGGGGTTTTTCACAGCGCGTGTTGCCGCCGGCAGCGCCGGAACGGGTGATTGAACTGGTGCTGGCGCCCAGGCAGCTGGCGCCGCCCGAGCCTCCGCCGCCGCCCAAGGTAGTGCCGCAAAAACCGCAGGCGAAAGCCAGCAGCGCCAGGCCGTTGCCGACGCCGGCGCCGCGTAGTACGCCGGTTGCAGCGGAACAGGCGGAAATTGCAGCGCTGCCTGCCACCCCGGCCGTGCCGGTCGCACCGGCTGCCGCGGATCCGGTCAAGGCCGCTGCGCCTGAAGCGCCGCCGGCCCCGTCAAAGCCGCGGGTAATCAGCAACGACGGCATTCCCAGCGACTATGTGAACCAGGTCTATAGCCGCATCAGCCGCCATACCAGCTATCCGCGCGCGGCAAAGATGCGCAGGGAAGAAGGCCGCGTGGCTTACAGGCTGACGCTGAGCCCGCAAGGCGAACTGCTCAAATACGATATCCAGACTTCCGGCAGCGATACGCTGGACGATGCCGCCGTGGAAGCCATCAAGGGCGCGGCGCCATTCCCGAAACTGCCCGACCTCGGCGGCAGCTCTTACCTGCTGGCGGGCGCCATCGTTTTCAAAGTTAACTAAACACGCATTTTTTTCCAGGAGTAGACCATGCATCCAACCGAACTATCCGCGCATCTGTCGCCGTTGCAGTTGTTCTTGCAAGCCGACGCCATCGTCAAGGCGATCATGCTGTTGCTGGCGCTGGCTTCGGTCGCCAGCTGGGGCGTCGCCATCGAAAAACTGTTCCGCTTCCGCAGCCTGCAGCAGCGGGCCCGCGCCTGGATCGATGCGCTGGCCGGCCAGCGCTCGCTCACCAAGCTTGGCCTGGCGCTGAAAAACCGGCCGGCCGATCCGTTTGCCCGGATCTACCGCGCCATCGTCGGCGAATGGCAGGAAAGCCACCAGCAAGGCTTGCACCAGAGCGAAGCCGAGCGCGACAGCCTGAAGGAAAGAATCAACCGCGTGGCGCAGATCGCTAGCGGCATCGAGATCGAAAAGCTGCAGCGCGGCTTGCCGGTGCTGGCTACGGTCGGTTCGGTGGCGCCGTTCGTCGGCTTGTTCGGTACGGTGTGGGGCATCATGAACGCCTTCCAGGGAATTGCGGCGTCCAACAACACCAGTTTGTCGGTGGTGGCGCCGGGTATCGCCGAGGCGTTGTTTGCGACGGCGCTGGGGCTGGTGGCGGCGATTCCTGCCGTGATCGCTTATAACCGTGCCTCGGGTGAATTGAACAGCTACGCTAACCGGCTCAATACCTTGATCGGCATCACCGAGGTGCAGCTGTCGCGGCAGCTGGAGTCGGGGGAGCCGCTGGTGGATACCGAGGGCGGGCATGAGCTGCATGGCAAGACGATCAGCCTGGAGCAGCATGCGCATAAGGGTGGCGCGAAACTGGTTGCGCAGGGGGCTTGAGATGGCGGTCAAATTGTCGAACAATGCGGCGGGGCAGCTGGGCGGGCCGGTGAGCGATATCAACGTTACGCCGCTGGTGGATGTGATGCTGGTGCTGCTGATTGTGTTCATGGTGGCGGCGCCGTTGATGGCGTCGGGGGTGAAGGTGGATTTGCCTACCTCTAATGCCAAGCCTTTGAAGGAGGAGAAATTGCCGATTGCTGTCAGCCTGGATGGAGAGGGCAAGATTTACGTTGACAAGAATGAAGTGAGCAAGGCGTCGTTGGTGGCGGCCTTGAAGCAGGCGTCGGAGGGGGACCTGGAGCGGCGCATCAACATACGCGGCGACAAGTCGCTGGCGTATGGCAAGGTAATCGAGACCATGGGTGAGATCAACGACGCCGGATACTCCAAGATTGCCTTGGTGTCGGAACCGTCAAAACAGTAGTTAAATGGGGTCAGAGTTTTTTTTCGCGCCCTTTGCGAAAATTACTCTGACCCCATTTAACGGCCTACGGAGTGCTTGCTGTGGCATTCGACGGCCTTCGTTCGTCGTTACTTAAAACGTTTACTACTCCGTGGGCACAAGCCGGGGGCGGCCCGGCCAAAAGAAAGTAAGCAAAGAAAAGGCGACCGCAAAGCCGTTGCCCTCCCTTCGGCCGGGTCCCCAAAAGCAACTTCAACAGCAACCCCAACGTCAAAACCAATAGCGGTGCTACGCCGACAGTTCCTGCTCCGCGACGATTTCCTTGACTGCATCCAGTATCGGTTCCGCTTCTGTCCTTACCAGCCAGTCGGGTGCGACGTCGATGAAGCGTATTGTGCGGTCACGGTCGATGACCAGCACGGTTGGCATCGGCAGTTCCCAGGTGCCGGTGCCTGTGACTTCGCCGATGGGCTTGCCGCCGGCGGTTGCGGCTTGTTGCGAAGGCTGGTCGAAGGTGTACAGGATGCCTAGCTGGCGGGCCAGCTTGTTGTCGATGTCTGACGCTACCAGGAAATCGAAATTGTGGCGCAGCTTGATGTCGATCAGGCGTTCCGGGACTTGCGGACTGACAGCTGCCAGGGTTGCGTCCAGTTTTTTCAGGGCGGGGGCCAGCTGGCGCTGGTAGTAGGGAAGGGCGATGTTGCAGGCGGGGCAGCCGGCGAAGCGGAAGAAGATGAGTACTGCCGGGCCTCGTTCCAGCAGGCTGTCGAGGGTGAGCTCGCCGATGTTGACTTCCTGCAGGCTAAAAGATGCAAGCGTGTCGCCGGCCTTGGCGAAACGTTTGCGGTCTGCCGTATCGACCAGCAGCTGGCGCTGGTCGATATTGATTTTCAACGCCTTCGGGTCCATCGTGGCGACGCGTTCGGCGTGCAGGTCGGCCAGCAGCTGGCGTACGGATTCCTTGTGGTGGTTTGGCATGGCATGCTCCAGTCAGGTAAGGGAAGGCGGCTAGGCTGCAAGGCGGCGCGCGCTGGTGTAGCGGTTTTCCGGCACATCCAGCCCGAGATGGCCGCGCAAGGTGTCATGGCTGTAGTCGTGGCGGAAGATGCCGCGCGCCTGCAGCAACGGCACTACCAGCTCGACGAAGGCGTCCAGCTGGCGTGGCAGGGTCTCCACCAGGATAAAACCGTCGGCGGCGGCGCCGTCGAACCAGCGCTGGATGGAATCGGCCACGTGCTCCGCGGTGCCGACGAATTCGCGGCGCGGGCTGACGAAGCGCAGGGCGATCTGGCGCAGGCTCAGGTTTTCGTCCTGCGCCAGCTTGACGATGCGCTCGGCGGTGCTGCGGTTGCTGTCGTGGCCGAAGGCGGCGACGTCGGGGAACGGCGCGTCTAGCGGATAGGCCGTGAAGTCATGGTCGTTGAAAGCACGGCCCAGCATCGGCAAGGCATCTTCGATGCGGATCAGCGCCAGCGCTTCCTGGTATTTGCGTTCCGCTTCTTCCTCGGTGGCGCCGACAATGCTGCGCAGCCCGGGAAACACGCCGATGCGGCCGGCGTCGCGGCCGAAGCTGACGGCGCGCGCCTTGATATCCTTGTAATAAGCCTGGCTCGATTCGAACGACTCGCTGGCGGTAAAGAACGCGTCGGCATGGCGCGCCGAAAAATTGCGTCCTTCTTCCGATGCGCCGGCCTGGAAGATCACCGGCTGTCCTTGCTGCGAACGGCTGATGTTGAGCGGCCCGCGTACGGAAAAGTAGGCGCCCTGGTGATTCAGTGCATGCAGTTTGCCGGGATCGAAAAACTGGCCGCCGGCCTTGTCATGGGTCAGCGCATCGTCTTCCCAGGAATCCCACAGGCCCTGCACGGTCTGCAGGTGTTCGGCGGCGATCCGGTAGCGCACCTCATGCGGCGGATGCTGCGGCTTGCCGTAGTTGGCTGCGCTGCCGGACAGCCAGGAAGTCACCACGTTCCAGCCGGCGCGGCCGCGGCTGATGTGGTCCAGCGAAGCGAACTGGCGCGCTACCGTGTAGGGTTCGCTGTAGCTGACGGTCAGTGTGCCGACCAGGCCGATGCGGGAAGTCACCACCGCCAGCGCCGACAGGATGGTCAGCGGCTCGAAGCGGTTCAGGTAATGCGGACTGGATTTTTCGGTGATGTGCACGCTGTCGGCGACGAACAGGAAGTCGAATTTCCCGGCTTCGGCCAGGCGCGCCTGGCGGGTGTAGAAATCGATATCGATGCTGGCGCCCGGATGCGCATCGGCATGGCGCCAGTCGCCCCAGCCGGGGCCGACGCCATGCAGCATGAAACCGAGTTTGAGTTGTCGTGGTGTGGTCATGATGCCTCGCTTAGTTGGATGGACAGACAGGAAATGCCGCTGCGGTTCAGGATCAAGCTTCAAGGCGGCGGGAAAACCCGGGTATCGGCCAGCTTGGCGGCGTCGACCCGGATCGGGAACAGCTTGGCTTCATAAAAGGTGTCGGCGATCTTTTGCAGCTGCGCGGTGATCTGCGCATCGACCGGCACCAGTTTCGGATGCTCGCGCTTCAGCACCAGCGCCACCACGTCGTCCGGCAGGCCGGTCAGCCTGGCGAACACCTTGGCGTATTCGGCGGGATGCTCTGCCACCCATTCGTTGGCGCGCGCCAGCCGTTGCAATACATCGGCCAGCGCTGCGCGTTTTCCGGGATCGGCCAGCGCCTTGTCGGACGCGGCGATGAGGCCGGTGCCGCTGTAGATGCCGACGCCGTCGCGCAGCACGTGGGCGCCGTGCAGTTCGGCCGACGCCTGGTAAGTGCCGAAGGTGGCCCAGGCTTCGATCTTGCCGGACGAGAAAGCCACGGAGGCGTCGCCGGGCAGCATGAAACCGATGGTCAGGTCATGCTCGGTCAGGCCGGCCTCGCGCAGCGCGCCGAACAAGACGTATTGCGCTACGCTGCCGCGTGCGGAGGAGACGATGACAGAACGGCCCTTGAGGTCCGCCACATTCTTGATCGGCGATCCCGCCGGCACCAGTATGGCTACTCCGGCAGGCGCGGTCGGCGACACCGCCGCCGCCACCAGCTTGATCGGCGCACCGCCGGCAGCCGCTGCCAGCACCGGCGTATCGGCCGCCGGCGCGGTATCGACATCGCCGGAACGCACTGCCTCGAACAGGGGCGCCGCACCCTGGAAACTGGCCCATTCGATCTTGTAAGGCAAACCTTCCAGCACGCCCGCGGCTTCGGCCTTGGTGCGTGTGAAATTGACCTGGTCGCCAAGCACCAGCGTGACCTTGCTGAGATCGGGCGGACCTGACTTGGCTGCCGGCGTCGGCTGCTGCCTGCCGCAGCCGGCGCAGGCCAGGGCGGCCAGCAGAAGCAAGGCGGCGAGCGGTGCGTGCCTAGAACTCATAGGTCGCCTTGGCATAGTAGAAACCGCCGGTCGGCGCAAACGGCGACGGACCGTAATAGAAGCTGGAAGCGCCGGTGCTGGCGTCGCCCGGGCCGTTCTTGTCAGGCCTGACGTCGAACAGGTTGGCCGCGCCCACGGTCAGCTTGATGGATTTGGTCAGTGCATAGGTGACGTCGAGGTCGGTGATCCATTTAGCGCCGAACTTGTAGGACAGGGTTGGCGTGGTGCGCCACAGGTAGGAGTCGTAGCGGGTGGCCTGCAGGTTGATGTCGAAATCGCGCACCAGCCAGCGTCCGCCCAGGATCAGCTTGGTGCGCGGCTGGGCCGAGGTCAGTTCGCCGATGCCGCCGCCGGCCGAATAACCGAACCAGGTCAGGCTGCCGCCCGGATTGGGGCCGAGCCCGTTCAACTGGGCCGGGGTCGCCTTGATGCTGGTGATATCGGTGCGGTTCCAGTTGAGCGCGGCGTTCCAGCGCACTACGCCGAGGCGGCCGAAATCGGTGGTGGTGTCGGCTACGAGGTCGAGGCCGCGGGTGCGGGTATCGACGCCGTTGGCGAAATACTGCACCCATTCGCTGCCCGTCAATCCATACGATTGCAGCAGCGGCGACAAGGCCGGGCCGAACAGGTAGCCGGTGCGGATGATCCGGTCCTTGATCGTGACCTGGTAGGCGTCCAGCGTGATGTTGAGGTTGTCAGCCGGTTTCAGGACTACGCCGAGGCCGAAATTGACCGATTTCTCCGGCTTCAGGTCTTGCGCGCCGAGCGCACGCGCCAGCGGCGAATCGTTAAGCAACAGTTTCGACAGGCTGGGGCCAACCGCGCCGGTGACCGGGTTGATGTTGGTGCGGTTGTCGGTCTGGGCATAACCGATCTGGGTCAGCGACGGCGCGCGGAAACCGGAGCCGACGGTGCCGCGCACGGCGATCTGCGGCGTCAGGTCATAGCGCGAATTGAGCTTGCCGCTGATGGTGTTGCCGGCGCTGTCGTCGTAATGCTCGCCGCGCACGGCAAGGTCGACAAACCATTTGTCGGTCGGGTAAAAACCGGCGTCGGCATAGGCCGCCTGCACGTTGCGGCGGATATTGGCGGCGTCTTGCGGCGCCAGCGCGATCGCACCTTGTGCGCCTACCGAGGCCGGGCTGCCGACATTCGGATTGCCGGCCTGGTCGCCCGGCTTGAAGACGTAGCCGCCGTTGATGTAACCGAGCGGATCGCCGGCATAGGTGGAGAAACGTTCGCTGCGCTGCTCCAGGCCCCAGGACAGCTGCACCGGCTTGGCCAGGCCGAGGTTGAAGGCTTTGGTGAAATCGGCGTTGGTGGTCCATTGCTCGAACTGGAACGTGGCCAGTTCATCGAAGCTGGTCGGCGAGGCCGGTCCCAGCGAGGGATTGATGGTCAGGTTGCTGTACTGGCGCACATGGTTCTTGCCGTAGCCGCTGCTCAGGTCCCAGTTCCAGCCGTCGAACTTGCCCTTGGCGCCGGCCGTCACCTGGAAATCGTAAGAGCTAGCGTTGTTCAGCGCGAAATAGCCGTCAGGGTAGATCTGCGAGATGGTGGCCAGGCCGTTCGGGCGGCGGAAGTTGTTGCCGGAGACGACATTGCTGGTGCCCGCGGTGGCGAACGAATACAGGGTGATGCCGTTCTTGAGCGGCAATTCGGCGTTGTAGGCGACGTTGTAGGCTTCCACGCCCGGATCGCCGTTGTGCGCGCCGTCGCGGTTCCAGCTGGCGTTCTTGGGATTGCTGGCGGGCGAATAGACGTTGGTGTTGGTGGCCGGCAGGTTCCACCAGGACTGGCCGCGCTTGCGGGCGTCGGCGCTGAAATGGATGAAGCCGTCGTTGGGCAGCTCGAAACCGATGTCGCCTGCCACCTTGCGGTTGTCCAGGTTGCCGTTGCCGCCGTACAGGCTGCCGTAATCGACGCTGAAGCTGCCGCCGTGGCTGGCGGTTTTCAAGACCACGTTGACCACGCCTGCTACCGCATCGGACCCGTACTGCGCCGCCGCGCTGTCTTTCAGCACTTCGATATGGTCGACGGCGGACAATGGAATGGTGTCGAGGTCGACGGCGTTGACGCCGCTGCTGTCGCCGCCGCCGTTGGTCAGCAGCGCCGAATTGTGGCGCCGCTTGCCGTTCACCAGCACCAGCGTGTAGGCCGGGCCCAGGCCGCGGTTGCTGACCGGGCGGATCACCGAATTGACGCCGGCGATGTTGGTGCCGAAATTGAATGAAGGGAGCAGGCGCGCCAGCGCTTCGCTCAGCTCGGCGCGGCCGGTATGCTGCAACTGCTCGCCGTTGATGACGTCGATCGGGGCCGGACTGTCGGCCACCGTGCGCTGTTCGCCGCGCACGCCGGTAGTGACCACCACGTCTTGCACCTGGCCGACGCTGGCGGCAGCCTTTTTCCCGCCGTCGTTGCCTGGTTCCTGCTGCGCATGAGCCAGGCTGCAGCTGCCGGCAAGGCCCGCCGACAGCAGTGTGGCGAAAGATAGGCTGCGCACCCGCCGGCGCTTGTGTTGATGCAATGACCGCATGAAACTCCCCTGTGTGGTTGATATGGCGACGCGATGTCTTCTGGAATGCGCCCTGTGTCCGGGCTTGAGCTTGAAGGCAGCGCCGGCGCGATGCCGGCTGCTATCGTGAAGTGATGATAGGGGGAGTCTTATTATTACAAAACGAATTATTTATAATAATAAAATATGAAAATTGAGCATAATAAAAAATAGCAGGGGAATGCGCTATTTCAGGGTGAAGCTGGTATCGAAGCTGGGCCTGACGTCAAGATGGCGCGGGATGACGCCGGCGCTTTCGTAGACGTCGGCGGTATGCTGCTGGGCCCGCATCACCGCCGCGTCGATCGGCACCGGATGCAGCTTGGCGCGGGCGTAGACATAGGTCAGCACTTCTTTCGGCAAGCCGGTAATGCGCGCCTGCGCTTCCGCGACCTGTTGCGGATGGGCCAGCGCCCAGCGCTGGCCGTCGGCCACGCGCTGCAGGAAATCCGCCAGGATGGCGCGCTTGTTGCGGATGGCGTCGTCGGTAGCGGCCTGGTAGGTATACGAATCGCGCAAGCCGACGGCATTGACGACGACCTTGGCGTGGTCATGCAGTTCTTCGATGGCGACATAAGGATCCCAGGTCGACCAGGCATCGACCGCGCCGGCCGCCAGCGCCGCCTTGGCGTCGGATGGATTGAGGAACAGCAGGTTGATGTCGTTGACCTTGAGTCCCGCCTTCTGCAGGGCGACGATCACCAGGAAGTGGCCGATCGAGCCGCGCGTGGTGGCGACGCGCCGGCCTTTCAGGCTGACGACGTCGGTCACCGTCGAATTGGCGCCGGCGACAATCGCCAGGCCGTCCGACTGCAGTTTCGAAACGCTCACCGCGCGCGCCCGGGCGCCGGCGGCGAGGGCGAAGATCAGCGGCGCATCGCCCAGCGCACCGGTATCGATGACGCCGGCGTTGAGGGCTTCGCCCAGCGGTTGCGCCGCCGGGAAATCGGACCACTCGATGCGGTACGGCAGGTCCTTCAGCAGGCCGGACGCTTCCAGGATGCCGCGCGTCCCTTGGCGCTGGTCGCCGACCCGCAATACCGGGGTGTCGGCCGCATGCAGCGCCGCGTGGCAGCCAAGCGCAACGGCCGCGGCCAGTATCCAGCGCATCAGCGCCGGCTGGGTAAATGCAATTTTCATGTTCTCTTTCCGGCTGATAAGAAAAATGGCGAGCGAGGCGCCGCGGCTCATCGCAGTTTGCGGACATCCTCCGCCGTTACCGCGTCGGGATAGTGGTTGCCCAGATGGGTGCGGGTAAAGTTGACCACCGCGGCGACCTGGTCGTCGCTCATGTATTTGCCGAAGCTGGGCATGCCATGCAAGCCGTGCAGCACGTTATAGACCGGATAGGCGGCGCTCGCCAGGCGCGGATTGTCGGCCAGCGCCGGGAAACGGCCGGCGCCTGCCGCACCTTCGCCCTTGGCCATGTGGCAACCCTGGCAGCTGGCCCGGTACAGGCTTTCGCCGTCTTGCTCGGCAAAGCGCCAGCCGTCCGACAGCGGAACGTCGCTGGCGTCGCTGGCGGCCAGTGCCGTGCTGCCGAGGCTGCAAAGAAGTGCGGCTTGCGCCAGCCGCCAAACGATTCTGCTGTTCTTCATGGTTTTCCGATTCATGCCTTGGATTTGATACGCGCGTGCAAGCGGCTGATGGCGTCCAGCGAAGACAGGACCGCGCCTTCCTGCCAGGCCGGGATATAGGACGCATGTTCGCCGGCCAGCGCGATGCGGCCGTCGATCTGGCACAGGTTGTTATAGTGCTGCGCCCGCAATTCATCGGTCCAGGCGCCGAAGCAGCCGTTGATGAAAGGCACCCGGTTCCAGCTGACCGCAATTCCATTCTCGAATTCCGCCGGATATTGCGGATGCAGCTGCGCCCCTTGCCGCAGCGCCAGCTGTATCCGCTGCTGCGGCGCCAGGGCGCCGAATTCGTAGGCGTTCGGGCCCCATATGTAGGCGCCCAGCAAGACGCCTTTGCCGGGATGGCCGAAACCTGTCGAGGGATAACCGATGGTGGAGATGGCCTGGTCGGTATAGCTGATGCCGCCATAGATATGCTCATCCTGTTCCCAGAAGCGGCGCTTGAACTGCAGGCCGATCTTCACCGAATTTTCATAGGGCACTGCGCGTATCGCATCTTGCAGCGGCTGGCCGGCGTCGATCTCGATCTGGCTCAGGATCGACAGCGGGATGGTGCACAGCAGCCAGTCGGCCTTGGCTTGGCGGGGAGCGCCATCGCCGTCGGTGTCGGTGTAGGTAACTGTGACGCCGTCGGCGCCTTGCTCGATCTTGCTTACCTTGGCGTTGAGCTGCACCAGGTCGCGCACCTGGCGGTACAGCGCCTGCACGATCTGGTCCATGCCGCCGACCGGCTGGAAAATGGCGCTCTGGAATTCCTGTACGCTGCCTGCGGCCAGCTTTTGCCACAGGCCCGATTGCAGCAGTTCCTTCAGTTCCAGCGGCTTGGACGGCACTGAGGCCTGCATCAGGCCGCCGCCGTGGCTGACATCGTAGCCGCGGCGGTCGCTGCTGAGCGGGCCGGACTGGTAGCGGTAATCCTTGTCAAGCGCGCCCCAGCTTTTCAACGACTCCAGCAGTCTCTCCTGGTCTTCGCGTGTCAAGGGTGCATCGAGCTGGTTCTTGTTGACCGCTTTGCCCAGCAGTTCGGCAACGTAGCCGTGATAGTCGGCTTGCACTTCGCGATAGCGCTGCGGTTTGCCGCCGTAGGCCTTTTTCGCATGCAGGTAGGCGTTGTAATTGACCTGGATGAAGGGTTCCAGCGGCACGCCAAGGCGCTTGGCGTAGTCCAGCACGGCGTGGTGGTTGTAGGGGATGCGCCAGGGGCCGGGATTGAGGTAGTGGCCCTGGTCGAATTCGCAACGCTGCCTGGCGCCGCCCAGTTCGGTGTATTCGTCGCCGCCGCGCAGGGTCCAGGCGCGGCCGCCGGCGCGCTTGTTGTATTCCAGCACCTTGACCTGGTATCCCGCCTGCCGCAGCTCGTAGGCCGCCACCAGCCCGGCGATGCCGGCGCCCAGGACCAGGATCGTGGTGTTGCGCGGCGCGCCCTGCAGTTGCAGCGGTCCGCTATAGGTAGACTGGGCGGCGAAACCAAGGCTGCTCATGGCTTGGTACATGGCGGCGCCGCCCGCCGCCTTGCCGACCAGTGATAACAATTGACGCCTGCTGATAGTGTTTTGCATGTTTTATATCGTCCTAGGATTGTGCACGAATCAAAACTTGTAGTTGGCTCTCAGGTAATAGAAACCGCCGTTGACGCCGATCTGGGACGAGTAGATGTTGTACTGCGACACGCCCAGGTAGCGGTTTTCCACAGGCAGCTTGGCTGGATAGATATTAAACAGGTTGTTGGCCCCCAGCGCCACCTGGAAATTGCCGGTGAAGGCGTAGCGCACTTCCAGGTCGGTGATGAACTTGGGCGTGTTCTCGATGTGGTTGAAGGTGGTGGTCGAGAATGCGTTTGGCCCGGTGTAGTAGGTGGCTTCGGTGGAAGTCTTGCCGAAACGCGTCAGGTGCAGGCTGGCGCCCCATTTGTCCTTGCTCCAGACGCCGCCCAGGATCAGCTTGTTGCGCGGTGTGGCGCTGGTCAGGTAGCCGATCTGCTGCGCGTTGAGCAGGATATTGCCGTTGGCGTCCTTGGCTACCCTGGTGACGCTGGTCTGGTTGAGGTTGGCGCCGAGATCCCAGTCGATCCTGCCCCATTCTTTCAGGCTGGTCTTGTAGGTGGCGACGATGTCGACGCCGCGCGTGCGGGTATCGACGCCGTTGGCGAAATAGCTGGCCTGCACCGAAGTCAGGCCGGACGGCAGGTTGAGGCCGGAGGAGGTCAGGGCGTTGATCGCGGTCTGGCCGGAATAGCTGCCGCCTTGCACGATGCGGTCCTTGATGCCGATCTGGTAGGCGTCGACAGTGACGCTCAGCTTGTCGATCGGTTCGGCGACGATGCCGAGGTTGAAGCTGGTCGATTTTTCCGGCTTGAGCGGCTGCGCTCCCAGGCTTTTGGCGGCGGCCGAATTCACGCCTAGCAAACCGGTGGCGCTGGTGGGCGATACCGCCAGGCTGGTGTAATACTCCTGCGCCAGCGACGGCGCCCGGAAGCCGGTGCTGACGGTGGCGCGCACGGCCAGGCGCGGATCGAGTTCATAGCGCGTCGAAAACTTGCCGTTGGTGGTGTTGCCGGCGTCGCTGTAGTGTTCGAAGCGGCCGGCCAGGTCGACTTCCCATTGCGGCGTCAACCTGGTCGATAGATCCAGGTAGCTGGCCAGCACATTGCGCGAGAACTTGCCGACGCTGAGCGCACCCAGCCCCGGCAAGGCCTGGGCGCCGCTGCCGAACGACGAGGCGGCGTCGCCGGCGCCGACTTCATACGTCTCCCGCCGGTGCTCGGCGCCGAGCGAGAGATTCAGGGGAGCCGGCAGGAACCCGAGGTCGAGCGGTCGTCCCAGCTCCAGGTTGTTGGTCCATTGGAAGTTCTTGTATTGCGCCAGGTGGAAACCCGTGGGCGTACTGCCGGTGGCGGCGAACAGGCTGGTGTTGGCGGAATCACGCATGCCGATGTCGATGTCGTCGCCGCCGTAGGTGGAGCTCAGGTCCCAATGCCAGGCGCCGAGACGGTCGCCGCGGGCGCCGCCGGTCAGCGAATAATCGTCCTCGCTGCTGGTTTCCTGCGGCGTGAAGCCGTTGGGGTAAAGCGCCGGCAACACTGACGGCAGGCGGTAATTCTGGTAGCTGGCGCTGGTGCGGTGCGCGTAGGTGCCGAAGCTGTACAGCTCGACATCGTTGTTGAGCGCATAACCGGCGTTGAAGGCGACCGATTCGCGCTCGATTTGCGGATCGCCCAGGATCTTGTTGACCTTGGTGCCGGTGCGGCTGTCGAGGCCGCCGCGGTTGGTATGGTCCTGGTTGCGGTACTCGGCGCTCAGGTGCAGGAAACCGTCGCGGCCGAGCTGCGTGCCGATATCGGCCGCGCCGCCCCAGTTCAGGCCGTCGCCGGCATTGTACTGGCCGGCGCTGGTGCTGGCGGCGCCGCCGCGGCTGGAGGATTTGAGGATGATGTTGATGACGCCGGCGATCGCATCCGAACCGTACTGCGCGGCAGCGCCATCGCGCAGGATCTCGATGTGGTCGACCGCGCTGACCGGGATCAGGTCGATGTCGACCGGCGTCGATCCTTGCTGCGGCCCCGAGTCGGCGGTGATGTTGGCCGAGGCATGGCGGCGTTTGCCGTTGACCAGCACCAGCACATGGTTCGGGCTGAGACCGCGCATGGTGAGGGCGCTGGTCAGGTTGGCGGCGTCGGCGCCCAGCGCCTGGCGCGTGATCGAGGGCGACAGCTTGACCAGCGCATCGCGCAGGTCGGTCTGGCCGGTCTTCTGCAGTTCCGCCGCGCTGACGACATCGATTGGGCTCAGGCTTTCCCGTGCCGCTTTTTGCTTATCGCGGGTGCCGGTGGTGACGATCACATCCTGGACGTTGCCGATATTGGCGCTATCGGCGGCCATCGCCTGGCCTGCCGCAAACAGGCTGCCGACGGCGATGGCGGCGCCGCTGAGCTTGAGCTTGCGGGATATTGCTCTGGACTGCTTATCAGGTGATGCTGACGACATGCTTTCCCCTTGCTTGGTTGCCTGATTGGTATCTGTTCTTATGCCGCGATTTTCTTGGCGGCTTGCGTTGCTTGCGTGTGCCTGTTTTCGGCGAATCGCAAGCCCAGGTTGCCGCGCAAGGTGTCGTGTTCATATTCGCTGCGGAACAGGCCGCGCGCCTGCAGGATGGGCACTACCAGGTCGATGAAGTCGTTGAGGCCGGCGGCGGCAGTGGTGCCGATGATGAAGCCGTCGGCGGCGCCTTGCTCGAACCATTTTTGCGCGATGTCGGCGACCTGTTCCGGCGTGCCGATGAAGCTGCTGCGCGGCACGGCAAAACGCAATGCGGTCTGGCGCAATGTCAGCTGCTCTTCCTTGGCGACCTTCTTGATCTTGTCGGTATAGCTGCGGTAGCTGTTGCTGCCGATCTCGCCCAGCTCGGGAAACGGCGCATCCAGCGGGTAGGCGGAGAAGTCGAAATAGGTAAACGGCCGTCCCAGCTGATCCAGCGCTTCCTCGATGGTGATCAGGTCGACTCGTTCCTGGTACTTGCGCTCAGCCTCTTCCACGGTGCGGCCGATGATGGGGTCGATGCCGGGCAGCACCAGGATCTCTTCCGGCGCACGGCCGAAAGCCGCGGTGCGGCGCTTGATGTCCTGGTAGAACTCTTGCGCCTGCTCGAAAGTGTCGTGGATGGTGAAGATGGCATCGGCGCTCCTGGCGGCCAGGTTGCGGCCGTCTTCCGAACTGCCGGCCTGGAAGATCACCGGCTGGCCTTGCTTCGAGCGGGCAATGTTCAGCGGTCCCTTGACCGAGAAAAATTCGCCCTTGTGATCCAGCGCATGCAGTTTCTCGGGATCGAAGAAAACACCGGTCTTGCGGTCACCGACAAAGGCATCGTCCTCCCACGAGTCCCACAAGCCCTGGACCACTTCCAGGTGCTCGGCGGCCAGCTTGTAGCGCACGTCGTGCGCAAGATGCTCGGTCTTGCTGTAGTTCAGCGCGGCGCCTTCCAGCCCGGTAGTCACCACGTTCCAGCCTGCTCGGCCTTGGCTGAGCAGGTCGAGCGAAGCAAACTGCCTGGCTGCCGTAAACGGTTCGGTGAAAGAGACCGACAGCGTGCCGACAAGGCCCAGGCGGCTGGTCACCGTGGACAGGGCAGACAGCGCGGTCAGCGGCTCCAGCCGGTTCAGGTAATGCGGCGCCGATTTTGGCGTGATGAAGGTACTGTCGACAATGAACAGGAAGTCGAATTTCGCTGCCTCGGCTTTTTGCGCCACCTGCTTGTAATGCGCGAAATCGGTGCTGGCGTCGAGCGCCACATCCGGGTGTTTCCAACCCGATTGGGTGGTGCCCGCGCCCTGGATGGTTGTGCCGAGTTTTATCTGGCGCCTGGTTTTTCCGTATGCTGTATTGCCCATTTCGCTCTCCCTGGTGATTAGTCGATTGAGCGATGGTATACAGCAAATGATAATAATAGAACGTAATTATTGTTCTATGCAAATATGCGAAATGAGAATGAAGTGAAGATGATTGAGTGGGCGGCGACCAGCCTTCCGGGAGGCTGGAATGGCGTTGGCGTCGAGTACAGGCAGAGGTCCCGGCCTGCGCATTGCACAGGCCTGAGAGTGAGGAAGGACGGGCTCAGGCGGGATGGATGCGGTTTGCGGTTCAGCGCACTTTCGCTGCCGTCGCTTCGATTTCCACCAGCGCGCCGGGCAACGCCAGGCCGGCGATCTGGAAGGCCGAGCGCACCGGTTTGTTAGGCTGTTCCTTGGTTGCAAAGAACCTGGTGTAACCGGCCTGGAAACCGGTGAAATCGAGCTTGCCGTCCTTGCGCGGATCGCCCACCAGGAATACCTTGAGCTGGATGACGTCGCCCAGCGTCAGGCCCTGGCTGGCGAGGGCGGCTTCGATGCGGCGGAACACCGAAACGGTTTGCGTTTCCGTATCGCCGAACGCTTCGAGCGATCCCTTTGGCGCATCCTTGTTGCTGACCTCGGGCAGGATGCCGCTGAGATAGATGGTGCTGGCGTTCGGCGGCACCACTACCGCCTGCAGGATGGGAAAGTCGGAGTTCGGCAGGGGAATGCGTTTGATTTCCTGGGCGTCGGCGGCGCCGGCGGCGAGCAGGAGAGCGCCAAATGCAAGGCCGGGAAGCATCTTGTTTTTTTTCATTGTGATCTTTCTTGAAATGGGAAAATCGGCAGGCGGATATCAGGCCGGCTTATGCTAGCACGCTGTTGAAACTGCGGTCCCACAAGCCGCTGACATCGATGCGGCGGTCCAGCACCTTGTTGTCGGTGAAGACGTCCGCCACCTGCTGTTGCGAGCGGACTGCGGCGTCGTCGACGGCGACCAGCGCCGTAGGCTGGCTTTGCAGCTTGCGCTGTTCGTCGAACAGCCATTTCGGCAGCCCGGTGACCTGCGCCAGCCTGGCCGCATAGGCATCGGGGTTGCGGTTGATCCACTCGTAGACCTTGCGCTCGCGCAGCAGGTAGTCGCCGATGGCAGCGTGCCTGGCAGGATCGGCGATGGCCTTGGCATGCGCCGCCAGCAGGTAGTTGCCGGACAGGTAGCCGAGGCCGGTCTTGATGATGCGCGCGCCTTGCTTGCGCGCCAGCTGGATCAGCGGGCCGTAGATCACCCAGGCATCCAGCTGGCCGCTCTGGAAGGCTGCCAGGCCGTCCTGCGGCGACAGGCTGACCGGCTTGATGTCGGCGAAGCTCAAGCCCTTTTCCTTGAGGAAGCGCAGCAGCAGGTAATGCGATGTGGTCGAACGCACGTAACCTACGCGCAAGCCTTTGAGTCCGGCGACGTCGCGTACGGCCGATTGCGGCGGCACCAGCAGCACCTGGTTGTTGACGTCGCCGCGCAGCACCGCGATCAGTTTCAGCGGCGCGCCGCTTTGCACCGAAAAGATCGGCGGGATTTCACTCATGGCGCCGAGATCGATGGAGCCGCCGGAGATGGCTTCGACGATCAGGTTGCCGCCGGCGAATTCGGCGTAGCTGACCCGGTAGGGAAAGTCGGCGGCGCCGACGTCTTTGTAGAAAGACGTGGCGTCGCCCTTGTAGGAAGCAACCCGCAGCAGGGTGTCGGGCGACAGCGGCGCCGCCAGCAGGTTGCGCGCGCCGAAACCGAGGCTCAGGCCCGCTCCCAGGCTTGCGCCGGCTTGCAGGAAACGGCGGCGGTTCAGGCCGGTCGAATAGTGATGCGTCATCGTCATCCTTGGTTTAGTCGAACAGGTCCGGTTCTTCGCGGGTCACCACATCCCACAGCGGCTGGAAGCTGAACCAGCCGCCGGCGTCGCTGCCGATCTGCGAAGCGGTGTGCCGGGCCACCTCCTGCGACAACGGCTTGGTCGGGCCAGCCGCTTCCGAGATCAGCTGCGCCTGGGCCGCGTTTTCCATGGCGATGTAGCGCCACACCGCCGATTCGACCGAGCCGCCGACTGTCAGCAATCCATGGTTTTGCAGGATGGCCGCCTTGTGCGGGCCTAGCGTGCGGGCGATCCGCTCGCCTTCGCTGGTGTCCAGCACCACGCCGCTGTATTCGGAAAAAATCACATGGTCGCCGTAGAAAGCGCAGGAATCCTGGGTCAGCGGATCGAGCAGGCGCCCCTGCGCCGAGAAAGCCTTGCCCCACAAGCCGTGCGAATGGGCGGCGGCGATCACGTCCGGGCGCGCCTTGTGCAGTTCGGAATGGATGGCGAAGGCAGCGCGGTTGAGCAGGCCGTCGCCATGCAGGATCTTGCCGCTGTGGCTGACCAGCAGCAGGTCCGAGACCCGGATATGGCCGAAGTAGACACCGGCCGGGTTGACCCAGAACTGGTCGGGATGTTCCGGGTCGCGCGCGGTGATGTGGCCGGCGCCGCCCATGTCGTAGCCGTAGCGGGCGAACAGCCGGAACGAGGCCGCCAGCCGCTGCTTGCGGTACAGGCGCGCGGCTTCCACCGTGGGTGGCGGCGGCGGCTCGGCAAAGATGATGTTGCCGTCGGCGTCGCGCGGGGCCGAGTAGATCGCCGGCCGCGGGTGCGGATTGCCGACTACGCGCAGGTGCGGCTTGGACAGCGGCGCGCTATGCAGGGGAGAGGTGCTCATGTCTGTGGTCCTGTTGGTGAGAATGGGTTCAATAGCCGCGCGCCAGGTCAACCACGTCGGTCAAAGGCTGGCCGCTGCGGAAGCGTTGCAGGTTGCCGAGGAATTTGTCGAGCAGCGCCTGCACGATATGGTCGGTGCTGGGCGAAATGTGCGGCGACAGGCGTATTTGCGGATGGCTGTAAAAGCGATGTCCGGCCGGCAGCGGCTCCGGCTCGGTCACGTCCAGCGTCGCCAGGCCGATGCGGCCGGCGTCCAGCGCCGCCAGCAGCGCCTGGTCGTCGACCAGGCTGCCGCGGGCGATGTTGATCAGGTGCAGGCCGGGCTTGGCTTGCGCCAGCACCGCATGGCTGATCGCATGGCGGGTGGCCGCGGTGGCGGGAGCGGCCAGCACCAGGTGGTCGGAACGCGCCGCCAGTTCAGCCAGGCTGGCGACGCCTTCCACGCCTTCGATTTCAAACGGCGCATCCGAGCGGCGCACGGCCAGCACGCGCAAGCCGAGCGCCTGCGCCCGTTGCGCCAGTGCGCGGCCGATCGAGCCGAAACCGTACAAGCCCAGCACGCTGCCTTGCACCAGCGTCAGCGATTGTCGTTTCCATTGGCTGGCGTCTTCCAGCCAGATATCAGGAATGCGTTTGGCGGCGCTGAAGATGGCCGCCAGCACGTATTCGGCGATGGCGTCCGACGCCGTGCCGCGCGCCGAGGTGACCACCGGGCCCTGGAACAGCCATGGCGGGTAATAGTCGATGCCCACCGACGCCAGCTGCACCCAGTTCAGTTTGAACGGCCAGCCTTGCGGTATCGGCGCCGCCTGGGCGGCGGCGTTGCCGGATTTGCTGAACGGCAGCGCAAACAGCACGCTGGCGTCGCCAGGCAGGACGGCCAGCGGACCGGGCGGCAGGTCGACGACGCGCACGCTGGCTTGCTGCGCGAGCTGCAGGTTGACGGCAGGATCGAACTGGCTGGCGACCACGATTTCGCTCATGGGAGGCGCCGCTCAGGCCGCTTGCTGGGCCGACGCCTGGTCGGCCGCTTCGCGTTGCGCTACCGCGGCGCGCACCAGCGGCAGCAGTTCGCGGCCGTATTGCAGGGCATCGGCGACCGGGTCGAAACCGCGGATCAGGAAGGTCGTGATGCCGAGGTCGTAGTAGTCGAGCAGCGATTCCGTCACCTGTTCCGGCGTGCCGACCAGCGCCGTCGAATTGCCGGCGGCCTTGGTCAGCGCGGTGATCCCGGTCCACAGGCGCTTGTCGACCACCTTGCCCTGCGCCGCGGCCGCCAGCAGGCGCTGCGAACCGACGTTCTTCGGCTGCTGCGTGCGGCTGGCGAAAAACACGTTGTTGCTGACGTTGGCGGTGGCCTGTTCCAGGATGCTGTCGGCGCGCGCCCAGGCTTGTTCTTCAGTGGCGCCCAGGATCGGGCGCAGCGACAGGCTGAAGCGGATCTTGTCGGCACGGCCGTGGCGGCCGGCGGCGGCGCGCACCTTGTCCACGGTTTCCTTTACCTGCGCCAGCGATTCGCCCCACAGCGCGTAGACGTCGGCATGCTTGCCGGCGACTTCGATCGCGATGTCCGAGGAGCCGCCGAAATAGATCGGCAAATGCGGTTTTTGCGGCGAACGCACCACCGCGTTCTGACCCTTGACGCGGTAATGCCGGCCTTCGTGGTCGAACGGGCCGCTGGAAGTCCAGGTTTTCCGCACCACTTCCAGGTATTCGTCGGTGCGCTGGTAGCGCTCGTCGTGATTCAGGAAATCGCCGTCGCGCTGTTGTTCGGTATCGTCGCCGCCGCTGATGATGTGCACAGCCAGGCGGCCGTCGCTGAACTGGTCGAGCGTGGCCAGCTGGCGCGCGGCCAGGGTCGGCGCCACGAAGCCGGGCCGGTGCGCCAGCAGGATGCCGAGCCGTTCAGTCTGGTGGGCGATGAAGGCGGCGACCTGGAAACCGTCCACCGAACTGCTGCTGTGCGCCACCAGCACCCGGTCGAAGCCGGCGTATTCGTGGGCGCGGGCAATCGCGCCGACATAACTTTTATCGATTGCGGGGCCATGCGGCAACAGCGTTTCGGAAGTTTCCTGGGTGGCAGAGATGCCGATGAATTCGATGCTCATGTCAGATCCTTGTTTGAAATGGATGATGGTTCAGGCGGCGCGTACTGCGCCGGCCGGTGCTTGCACTGGCGACTGCGGTTGCGGCTGGCCGGCGAACGCCGCGCGGCCGCCGGCTACCAGGATGGTGTCGTTCTGCGGCGTATGGATGCGGCTGCACAGCACGTTGCGGTAATGCCGTTCCAGCGCGTTGCTGCGCGACAGCCCGGGATTGCCGCTGATTTCGATGGCTTTTTCCACCACCGCGATGGCCTGGGTGGTGACCAGGTATTTGATGCGGCTGGCGTCGCCGGCGCCGGCGTTGCCGGCAATCGCCGCATCGAGCAAGACACGGTTGGAGAACAGCCAGGCGTCGAGCTGGCCGACCACTTCCTGGAAGCGCGGCAGGGTCGCCAGCGCGGCGCCGAGATTGGCCGGCGCCCGCGTTTGCAGCCATTCGACCAGCCAGTCGCGGGCAGCACGGGCGACGCCGTCGTAGATGGCGCCGAGCAGCACCGACATCCACAGCAGCAAGGATGGATCCAGTTCCGGCGGGCTGGTGGCCGGCGCCACATCGACCGCATGCTCGGCCGGCACCAGCACGTCGTCGAACACCACTTCGTGGCTGCCGGTGGCGCGCATGCCCAGGTGATCCCAGCTTTCGATCACCGAGATGCCAGGCGTGTCGCGGCGCACCAGCCAGGCGCCCACCAGCGGTTCCGGGTCGTCGCTGCGGGCCCAGACGGTGAGCCAGGTCAGGCGCGGGATGCCGGTCGAATACAGTTTGCGGCCGCTGATGCGCCAGCCTTCCGGCACCCGCCGCGCTACCGTCGCCGGCAAGCCGCCGCGCGCCGGCGTGCCGAGTTCCGGCTCGACCCGCAATGCATTGATCAGGGCGCCGTCGCGCACCGCATCGGCTGCAACCTGCCGGTATAGGTGCTGAGGCCAGCGCGTGGTGCGCGGGGTTGCCGTGTGCTGCAGGTACTGCATGGTCAGCACCAGGGCGGTGGATGGGTCGCCATAGGCGACGGCGGCGATCACCTTGCGCGTTTGCGCCAGGCTGGCAGCCAGTCCGCCAAAGGCGCGCGGTACGGTCAGCGCCAGCAAGCCGTGTTCATGCAAGCGTTCGAAATTGCGGTGCGGGAAACTGCCGTCGCGATCGTGCTGGGCGGCGCTGGCGGCAAATTCGGCGCTGAGCGCGGCCAGCAGCTGCTCGAATTCGGGCGTGTCGAGGATTGACGGCGCGGGCGTTGGCAACGGGGTGAGGTGGTTGGCTGACATGGATTCAGATCGAAAAATTGCTCAGGTTGAAGGGCGCTGCCGGCGACGGCGGGACCAGGTGCAATACAGGCTTGGGTGCGCCGGCGTCAGCATCGAGTTCAACTCCCAGCAGCTGCAGCAGTTGCGTCCGCACTTTCTGGAAAGCGTGGTTTTCGGCGCTGCGCGGACGCTGCTGGTCGATGCGCAGGTCGGCGACGATGCGGCCGCCGTCCAGCACCAGCACGCGATCGGCCAGCAGCACCGCCTCATCGACATCGTGCGTCACCAGCAGCACCGCCGGCTGATGCACCCGCCACAGCGACAGGATCAGCTGGTGCATGCGGATGCGGGTCAGCGCATCGAGTGCGGCGAACGGTTCATCGAGCAGCAACAGCTGCGGTTCGCGCACCAGCGCCCGGGCCAGCGCCACCCGTTGCGCTTCGCCGCCCGACAGGGTGCCGGGCCAGGCATTTTCCCGGTGCGCCAGGCCGACTTCGGCCAGGGCCTGGCGTGCGCGTTCGCGCGCCTGCGGAATGTGCAAACCCATGACAACATTGCGCCAGGCGCGTTTCCACGGCATCAGGCGCGGCTCCTGGAACACCGCGGCGCGCGCCTGCGGCACTTGCAGCTCGCCGGAACTGACCTGGTCCAGTCCGGCCAGTGCGCGCAGCAGCGTGGTCTTGCCGGAGCCGCTGCGGCCGAGCAGGGCGATGAATTCGCCGGGGCGGATATCGAGGTCGAGCCGGTCCAGGATCGTGTTCTGGCCGAAGCGTTTGCTCAGCTGGCGGGCGCGTACGGCGTTGTTCGGGTGGCCGGCGGGGCGGATCACTTCCGGTTCGGCCGTTTCGTCGCGCAGCTGGCCGGCATCCGTCACTGAAAGTTTGGCGGTCAGCATGGTCAGTCCTTGATGAAAGAGGGGCGCCAGGCCAGCGCAAAGTGTTCGATGCTGCGCACCAGCAGGTCGGTGAACAGGCCCAGCAGGCTGTAGGCCAGCAGGCAGACCACGATGATGTCGGTGCGCATGAAGTCGCGGGCGTTGTTGATCAGGTAGCCGAGGCCGGCGGTGGCGTTGATCTGTTCCACGATCACCAGCGACAGCCAGCTGATGCCGAGCGCATAACGCAGCCCGAGCAGGAAAGACGGCAGCGCGCCCGGCAGGATCACATGCCAGATCAGGCCGAAATGGCCGAGGCCGAACAGGCGGCCGGCTTCGATCAGCTTGGCGTCGATGCTGCGGATGCCGCTATACAGGGTCAGGTACATCGGGAAGGTGGTGGCGAAGGCGATCAGCGTCACCTTGGTGAATTCGCCGATGCCGAACCAGAGGATGAACAGCGGCACCAGGCCGACGAACGGCAGGGTGCGCACCATCTGCATGGGCGAATCGACGATCACTTCGCCGCGCCGCGAGAGGCCGGAAACCAGCGCCAGCGCGGTGCCCAGCGATAGCGAGATAGACAGGCCGGTCAGCACCCGGCCCAGCGACACCAGGATGTTGCTGCCCATTTCGCCGGAAGCCACCAGCGCGCCGAAGGTAGCGCCGATCTGTGACGGCGCCGCCAGTATGCGCTCTGGAATGAAGCCTAGCCGCGATGCGGTTTCCCACAGCAAAAGAATCGTTATGGGACTGGCTGCGCGCGACAGGAACGCCAGCAGGCGCCGCCGCAGCACCTGGCGCAAGGCGGGCCGGCCGGTTTCAGCGGGGGCGGGGCGCGGTGCTGCGCCGGGGTGAGGAGCGGTGGCTATCGACATCGTGCTTGATGATCCGTAAAACAATTGCCTCCGGCCGTCGAAACCCTTGGCTGCAGCCCTTGGGCATGCAGCGCAGTGCGACCGTAAAGTGGATCATAAGTCGTGCGATATTATGATAAAACGAATTATTTATTATATGAAAATATGAATTTTGAGAATAATGATATCGGTGCTTCCGTAAGCTCAGGCCCTGAGCCGGCGCCGCGGCTCGGCGCCGTCGAAGGTCTGCGCCACGGCGCTGCCGAACAGGTCGACCGCCTGCTGCAAGCCGCTCGCCAGGCGCGCCTGCTGGATCAGCCAGATATCGAGCAGCGGCTTGAAGTCGGTGACGTTGACCACGTCCAGCTGGTCGCGATAGCGGCTGCGCGCAAGCTGCGGCAGCGGCATCAGCCCGAGTCCCAGGCCGCTGGCGACCAGCCCTAGCTGCAGGTCGGCGCCGAAGGTTTCCAGGTTGATCTTGAACGACAGGCCCTGGCCCGCGAGCGCGCGCTGCAAGCCGGCGCGGAAACCGCAGCCGTCGGGATTGAGGACCCAGCCGCGGCCGTGGCAATCGGCCAGCTTGTAGCTGCGGCGGGTCATCTCGCCCTTGGGCGCCACCACCACCAGTTCAATCCGCCCCAGCGTCTTGCCGCTGACGCCGTCCGGCAGCACCTTGGTGGCGGGGAACAAGGCGGTGGCGGCGTCCAGTTCGCCGTTGGCGAGCTTGTCGACCAGCTGCGAACCCCAGCCGGTCGAGACCTGGGTATTCAGTTCGGGAAAACTGTCCTTGATCTGCCGCAGCGCATCGAGCAATGCGATATCGCCGATGGACTGGATCACACCGAGGCGGAACACGCCGCTGGGCGGCTCGTCGTGGCTGACCAGGTCGCGCAGCGATTCGACTTCGCGCAGCACCGCGCGGCATTGTTCGTATACCAGCTTGCCGATGGCGTTGGGCCGCGGCGGTTTGGTGCTGCGGTCCAGCACATCGATGCCCAGCGCTTCTTCGAAACTCTGGATGCGCCGCGTGATGGCCGGCTGGGTCAGCTGCAGCGACTCTGCCGCGAGGCTGATGGATTGACAGCGCACGACGGCGACGAATGCATCGATATCATCTATCTTCATAAGAAATTCGCATATATGCCAGAGTTATTTATACGAATTTTAACAGCAAGACAGAAATTGCGGATTGTCATTCCTGACAGGTTTACCGACTATTCATATGCGCCGGCGACGGCTCATTTCAGCCGTTGCGGAACAGGAAACTGTAAGCGTTCAGCGCCGGCACGCCGCCCAGGTGGGCGTACAGCACCCGGGAGCCGGCCGGGAATTCGCCCAGCCGCACTTTCTCTATCATGCCGTGCATGGATTTGCCTTCGTACACCGGATCGGTCAGCATGCCCTCCATGCGCGCGCACAGGCGGATCGCTTCCAGCGTGCCGTCGTTCGGCAAGCCATATTCAGGGCCGCCGAAACGCGTGTCCAGCACCACATCGCGGGCCGTGATGTCGCGCCCCAGTTCGACCAGTCCGGCGGTATTCTTGGCGATGCGCAGGATCTGCTCGAAGGTTTGCTGCGGCTTGGCCGAAGCGTCGATGCCGATCACGCGCTCGGCGCGGCCGTCGGCCGCAAACCCGACCAGCATGCCGGCCTGGGTGCTGCCGGTCACCGAGCAGGTGACGATGTAGTCGAACTTGAAGCCCAGCTCGGCTTCCTGCTGCCGCACTTCTTCCGCAAAACCGACGAAGCCGAGGCCGCCGCGCGGATGCTCCGAGCAGCCGGCCGGGATCGGGAACGGCTTGCCGCCGGCCTTGCGCACGTCGTCCATGGCTTGTTCCCAGCTCTGGCGGATGCCGATGTCGAAACCGGCGCTGTCGAGCCGCACCTCGGCGCCGAGGATGCGCGACATTTCGATGTTGCCGACCCGGTCGTACACCGCATCCGAATAATTCACCCAGTTTTCCTGCACCAGCACACACTTCAGGCCCAGGTGCGCGGCTACCGCGGCGACCTGGCGCGTCTGGTTCGACTGGATGCCGCCGATCGACACCAGGGTGTCATAGCCTCCCTCCAGCGCTTCCGGCACCAGGTACTCAAGCTTGCGGGTCTTGTTGCCGCCGAACGCCAGGCCGCTGTTGCAGTCTTCGCGTTTTGCGTAGAGCTCGACCTTGCCGCCAAGATGGGCGCTGAGGCGCGGCAGCGGCTGGATCGGCGTCGGTCCGAAGGTGAGCGGATAGCGGGGGAATTTCTGCAGGTTCATGGAAGTCGCTCCTGGGATTGATGGGAATCCGCGCAGCGCTGCGGCGCTGCCGGGACGAAATCCATATTAAAATCAATCGCTGGAATCAGGGTTGCAAGTTTTGACGGAAATTCGAATTTAAAAAATGAATTTGCGTTGATTGAATGGCTTTTATTCTGGAAAGAAGGATATGAAAGCAACAAAATTGCGCCAGAAGGCGGAGCCTGCCGTCGCCATGGATCGCACCGACCGCGCCATCCTCAAGCTGCTGCAGCGCGATGCATCGGTATCGAATGTGGCGCTGGCGGCCAAGGTGAACTTGAGCGCGCCGGCCTGCCTGCGGCGCGTCGAACGGCTCAAGGAACTGGGGCTGATCAACGGCATCGTGGCCTTGCTCAATCCGCGCGCGCTGGATGCCGGAACGCTGGTGATGATCGGTGTGGTGCTGGATCGCTCAACGCCGGAATCGTTTGCCGATTTCGAGCGGGCGGCGCAGAAGGTTTCAGGTTGCCTTGAATGCCATGTAGTCACAGGGGAGTTCGACTACTTCATGCTGCTGCGGACCAAGGACAACGATAGTTATAACCGGCTTCATGCGGAACAGCTGCTGTACCTGCCGGGAGTGCGGCAAATCCGTACATTCATGGTGCTCAAGCAGGTTCTTTCAACGACCCAGCTGCCGCTGTAGGAAAACAGGCGGCAGCCGGTCCGAGGCTGCTTAGCAGTTGCCTTTTTTTGCCTGTCCTGGAGGGCAGTGATAACGGCCGTTGTCGTCATCGCGCCGGTCGTCGCGGCGATCATAGCGGTCGTCACGGCGGTCGTCGCCACGGCGCCAGCCGCCACGGTTCAATTCCCAGCCGTTGCTGCCCTGGCGCCACTCAGGACGGCTGTACTGGTAGCCGCTGCGAGCGCGTTCCCAATGGCCGCCGGCCCAGACGTGGCGGCCGCCATCCCAGTTCCAGTAGCCTGGCGCCCAGACATAGCCGACCCGCGGCGGCGGCACGACCTCATAGCGCGGCGGCGGCGGCGGGGTGCCGATGGTGATGTTGACGCCGATTTGCGCCATTGCCTGGCTTGGCATAAAGGCGGTAGCGCTGAGTGCTGCCAGCGCTGCCGCGCAAAGGATGCGTTTCATGTTTTCTCCCTCAGTTGTTTGGTTGTAAAACTATATCTGTTATTTTTTCAGGACCAAGCAATGATGCAATAAATTACACTTCGACGCATCGCCTTACATGCGTTAAATATTGTTAAGGCCATAATCCAATCCGTCTAATCAGTCTAGATAATCCTCAAGGACCGCGGCGTGTTTGCGGCGCCATTTTTGCGAGCGCCGTTTTCAGGTGCGAGCGGATGGTCTGTTCGTTTGTATTGCTGCGGTCAAAATCCGGCATCCCTAGGAAGTCTTGCGCCGCCGCGAGCAATTCGCTGCTGGCCGGCCGTGCGTCGGCCTGGCCTGTTTTGTCGACGCGATGCAGCAGCTGGAATGCCTGTGCGCGCTGCTCGATGAGCTTGGTGAGCTGTTCGTCGCAGCGGGCAATCGGCGTCGGATAATGCCGCACTTCCTCGCTGAGGTCTCTGCTCAAATGTTCAAGGATCCCTAGGAAGTCTTGCGCCGCCGCGAGCAATTCGCTGCTGGCCGGCCGTGCGTCGGCCTGGCCTGTTTTGTCGACG
>NZ_JBWKQR010000010.1:234674-247104 GCF_059418905.1 Collimonas sp. GW821-FHT07E08
GCTGTTCGTCGCAGCGGGCAATCGGCGTCGGATAATGCCGCACTTCCTCGCTGAGGTCTCTGCTCAAATGTTCAAGGTAGGCTTTGAATTCGCTCTGGACCGCTGGCGGCATCCTCGGCTCCGCGCCGCGCAGGTTGTCTTTCCTCATGGTGTTTCTCCATTAATAAAATCCCAATATGCAATATTTCGATTATTATAATGTTGCATTATGGAAATATATTCGGGAACTTCACATCACTCATTTTGGAGAATACTTTGAGAAATGTAAGAAAATTATTGGGAATGCTGCCGATTTGTTGCGGTTTGATGGCGCTTTCTACCGATGCGGCGGCATATGGCTCGGCTGCCGGCGCCCAGGCCAGGCTGGCGGCCAGGATTGCTCCCTGCGACAGCGCCTGGAATAGCGCCACTCCTTATGTTAGCGGTAACAAGGTCAGCTACGGCGGCGTCAACTACACGGCAGCCTATTGGACCCAGGGCAACTACCCGGCCAGCAGCAGCGGCGGCGCCGGCAGCGCCCAGCCATGGGTAGCCGGCGCCGCCTGCCGCGTTGCCACGGTGGCGGCGGCCAGCGGCCACGATGCGAATTTTTCCCCGGCCACGCTGCAGTTCCTGAAGACCAATACCGGCCTCGATGGCGAGCAGTGGGACAACATCATGAAACTGGTTAACAAGCCGGAGCAGGATTCGCTCGACTGGACCAGGTTCTACGGTTATTGCGAACCGCTGGGCGACAAGCGCGGCTACACCATCGGCATCTTCGGCGCCACCACCGGCGGCCCGAACGATACCGGCCCGGACGGCCCGGCGCTGTTCAAGGAATACGATGCCGCCAGCGGCGCGGCCAAGCCGTCGATTGCCGGCGGACTGGCGCGCGCCGGCGTGCACGGCAACATGCAGGGATCGATCCTGAACATTACCGACAGCAAAACGGTCTTCTGCGGCAAGATCGGCGGCCTGCAAAACAATGCGGCATGGCGCGAGGCGATGTGGCACACGTTCTACAGCGTCTACATCAAGTACAGCCTGCAGCAGGCGCGCCAGCGCGGCTTCAGCTCGGCGCTGACGATCGGATCGTTCGTCGATACCGCGCTGAACCAAGGCGCCGACGGCGATTCCGGTTCGCTTGAGGGCGTGCTGGCCAAGTCGGGCAGCAGCAGCGATGAAAAGACCTTCATGACGAGTTTTTACGCGCAACGCACCAAGGTGGTCGACACCAATGAATACAACCAGCCGCCGAACGGCAAGAACCGCGTGAAGCAATGGAGCTCGCTGCTAGGCATGGGTGAAACGGATCTCAAGAATGCCGATGCGGCAGTCACCAAGGTAACGGACTGGACCTTGAAATAAGAACATGCGGCGGCCGGAATATTTTTCCGGCCGCCGCATTGACCGGATGACGTGACTGCGCGGTACGAAGAATCAATGGGCTTGTTGCGCCGGCCTTTGCCGGAAAAACAGGATGCAGCCCAGGATGAAGGCGAACAGCGCCAGCGATGCGGAATAGCGGCTTAACGCCAGGCCGCCGGCATTGAGAGGCTTGTCGAGGAAGTCGCCGACCACCGCGCCCAGCGGGCGGGTCAGGATGAAGGCGGCCCAGAACAGCGCGGTGCGCGATATGCGCGTTCTGTACCAAGCCAGCACCAGCAGCGCCAGCAGCCCGCCGAACACCAGCGCGGCGCCGGTGTAGCCGAGGCCGGCGGTATCCGCGGTCCAGTCGCCCAGCGCCGTGCCCAGGGTCTGGGAAAACATGATGGTGAGCCAGTAAAACATCTCGGCCTTGGGGGTGTTGATGGTGGCTACCGATATCGTGCCAAGCGTGCGGTGCCAGATCGCCAGCGACGCCATCAGCAGGATAAACAGCAAGGAACTGCCGCCGGCATAGCCGATGCCGAGCGAACGATCGGCAAAGTCCGCCAGCGTGGTGCCTACCGTGGTGGTGGCGATGATGGTGGCCCAGTACAGGAACGGGTGAAAACCCTTGGCCCTGACCTGGGCAAACACGGCAACCAGGAAGACCGCCGCGAAAATGGCGGTGGCCACCAGGTAGCCGAGGTTCATCGACATGGAGACGGCGTCGCCGCCGGTTTCGCCTAGCGTGGTAGCGGCTATCTTGATGATCCAGAAAAGCAGGGTGACCTCCGGGACCTTGCTCAGGCTGCGTTCAAGGGACTGGTTCATGCGGATTTCCTTTCGATATCAGGTCAGTTGCCGGGTTATTGCTTCAGGCGTTGCGGGACCAGCGACAGATACGTCACCATGCCGACGATCAGCGCCAGGAAAACGATGCTGGCTTCTATCGTGCCGAAGCCCAGGCCGCCATTGCTTGCCGGCTGCGACAGCAGGTCGCCGCAAGATGCGCCGAAAGGGCGCGTCAATACATAGGCTACCCAGAAGCAGGCCACGGAGTCGGCCTTGAACACGTAGCGGAACAAGGCGACAACCGCAATCATGCCGCCGAACAGCAGCGCCGAATTGGCGTAGCCGAGTTGCAAGCCTTCGGCCAGCCAGTCGCCGGCCGCAGTGCCGAGGGCGAAAGTGAATAAGATCGCAGCCCAGTAAAACAGTTCACGCCGGGGGGTGTCGATTGACTGGATGGAAAGTGTTTTTTCCCGTGCATGCCAGACGGCGAAGGTGGCGACCAGGGCGATGCTGAACAAGGCGGTCGAGGCCGCCAGCGGCACGTTGAGCTGGTCAGTCAGGTTGTCGGTGACCAGGGTGCCGAATACGCTGACGAACACCACGGTGATCCAGTACAGCGCAGGCACATAGTGGCTGGCGCGCAGCTGGAACAGCAGCGCGACGATAAACAATATGCCCATCAGCGCGGTAGTCGCGGCCAGGCCGAAATGCAGGTTGGCATTCAGGAAATCCGCGGCTGTCTCGCCGACCGTGGTGGACATCATCTTGATGATCCAGAACAGTACGGTGACTTGCGGTACCTTGTTCAGCCAATATCTTGCGTCTGGCAGTGTGTTCATGACGGCCTCCGGAATGGATGGTTGCAAATGAGTCGCTGCAGACAGTCTGCAGCGCCAGACTTAGCGCAACCATAGCGGATGCCATCCGGCCGCCGGCGGATAGTGCGAAGTGCTGTTGGCGATGACCAGCGCAGCCACCAGCGACGGATGGCGCAGCGCCAGTTTGAACTGGTGTGCGTCGCCGCGGTCAGCGCCGGCCGGCTGGTTATCGTCAACAAGGAACGGCTATTGCTGGAAATAACCCGCGCCCAGGGTTACGCCGTGGTTCAAGTTGACGGGAAAGCTAGCGTTGCTGTCAGGCCGGGATGGTTGTCGCTTAATGTCAGGGTGCCGCCTTGCAGCTTGGCGACGGCGGCCACCAGGCTCAATCCCAGGCCTGCACCCGGCGTGCCGCGGCTGGCGTCGCTGCGGTAGAAGCGTTCCAGGACCCTGGGTTTTTCTGCGTCGGAAATGCCGGGACCGTCGTCCGATACGGCGATCAGGATGCTGCCGTCCGCGGCCCGGCTGGTTGCGACGGTTATTTTTCCGCTGCGCTGCGCGTACTTGAGCGCATTGTCGACAAGGTTGGCAATTGCCTGCGCAATCAGCAGCGGGTCGCCGGCCAGCACCAGCGGCCCGGACGATGCAAAGGACAGCGTGCGTCCGTGCAGTTCCGCCAGCGGCTGGTAGAACTCGGCCACTTCGCTTGCCACGCTGGCGACATCGACTTCGACGAAACCGGAATGGCGCGCGCCGCTATCGATTTCCGCCAGCCGCAGCAAGGCGTTGAAGATATCGATGACGCGGTCGACGTCGGCGATGGCGCCGTCGATCTCATCGAAGGTCTGTGCCGGAGCGGGCCGGGTCAGCGTCAGTTCCTCCAGGCGCGAACGCAGTTCCGCCAATGGCGTGCGCAGGTCATGCGCAATCGAGTTCGAGACGTTGCGGACGCCGCCGATCAATTGTTCGATCTGGTCCAGCATGCGGTTTTCCGTCTCGACCAGGGTGTTGAGTTCGTTTTCGCCGCCATAGGCCGGCAGCCGGTGTGAAAAGTTTCCTTGCATGATGGCGGCGGCCGCCTGGTTGATGTCGCCCACCTTGGCCAGCAGCGTACGGCGCACCAGCAATCCACCCACCACGCCAAGCAGGAGGACGATGCCGGTTGCGCATATCAGGCCGTACAGGAAAAGGTTTTCCAGCTTGCGGTATTTTGCGACGTCGTTGGCCACCAGCAGGTGATAGCCGCCCGGCAGCGTCTTGTGCAGCAGCACCACGCGCGTCGGCTGGCCGTCGACGTCAATCGACAGCGTGTATTTGCCGGGACCGGCCGGGACTTCGTGCGGCCACGCCGGCAGGTTGCCGGCCTGCCTGGCCAGCGAAGCGTCGGCAAACAGCACCAGGTCTTCGGCACCGGCGGCTTGCGTGCCGACCTGGACCTCGATCGCGGATGTCAGCGCGGCCACGCCTTGCCGGCTGAAGACATTGACCAGCCTGCGCGCATCGGCTTGCAGGATCCGGACCCGGCCTTCTTCTATCGTTTCGCGCCAGGTATACCAGAGCGGCGTAGCGAACAGCGCCAGCACCACCAGGCTCACCGCGACAAAGCCGAGCGCGGCTGAACGCGCCGAAAAATGCAAGGAGTTAATCATCGGCGGTCAGCATGTAGCCGGCGTTGCGGACCGTCCGCAGCAGTTGCCGCTCCATGCCGGCGTCGATTTTCTGGCGCAGCTTGCTGACGTGGACGTCGACCACGTTGGTCTGCGGATCGAAATGATAGTCCCATATGTTTTCCAGCAGCATGGTGCGCGTCACTACCTGGTTCGCATGGCGCATCAGGTATTCGAGCAGCTTGAATTCGCGCGGCTGCAGCGCCACCGGCTTGCCTGCGCGCGTCACCTTGTGGGACAGCAGGTCCATGTGCAGGTCGCCGACGGCCAGGGTGGTCTCGGAGCGCGCGTCCTGCGAGCGGCGCAGCAGGGCGTCCAGGCGCGCCAGCAGCTCGCCGAAGGCGAACGGCTTGACCAGATAGTCGTCGCCGCCGCTCTTCAAGCCTTTGATCCGGTCGTCGACGCCGGACAGGGCGCTCAGGATCAGGATAGGAGTCTTGTTGCCGGTCTTGCGCAAGGTTTCGACGATGGCGAGGCCGTCTATGCCGCCCGGCAGCATGCGATCCATGATGATGGCGTCGTAAGGTTCGCTGGCGGCGAGGAACATGCCGTCGCGGCCGTTGTCGGCATGGTCGGCGGTGTGTCCGGATTCGCTCAATCCCTTCTTCAGGAACAGGGCGACGCGCTCGTTGTCTTCGACAATCAAAAGTTTCATGGCATATCCGGCTTAACAGTCAGGGAGATACTTGAACAGCATGGTGGAATACTAATGCCGGAACAGCGCCAGCACAATCATCCCGCTTTTGCGACCGCGCTGGCGGCCGGCCGGGCCACATCGCCGCTGTGCTGCAGCCAGCCGCCGCCGAGCGCGCGGTACAGGTCAACCAGGCTGGTCAGGCGGTTCAGGCGCGCCGTGATCAGGGCCTGCTGCGCCGCGTAGAGGTCGGTTTGCGCGGTCAGTACGTCGAGGTAGCTGTTGCTGCCGTTGGCGTACAGCATGCTGGCCAGCTCAAAGCGGCGTTGCTGGGCGTCGGCATAACGTTGCTGCGCCGCCAGCTGGTCGTCGTAAGTGCCGCGCGCCGCCAGTCCGTCGGATACCTCGCGAAAAGCAACCTGGACGGTTTTTTCGTATTGCGCGATGCCGATATCTTTCTGGATCACCGCCGCATCGAGGTTGGCCTGGTTGGCGCCGGCGTTGAAAATCGGCAGGGTCAGCGACGGGATGAAAGACCAGGCGCTGGATCCTGCGGCAAACAGGCCGCCCAGGGTCGCGCTGGCCGAGCCGAGCGAACCGGTCAATGAGATGCGCGGGAAAAACGCCGCGCGGGCAGCGCCGATGTCGGCGTTCTCCGAACGCAGCACGGCTTCGGCTTGCAGGATGTCCGGACGCCGCTGCAGCAGGTCCGACGGCAGGCCGGCAGGGATGTCGGCCAGGACCGGCTGCCGGTCCAGCTTGACCGCCGGCGGCAGGTCGCGCGGCAGCGGCTGTCCGACCAGCAGCACCAGGGCGTTTTCAGCCTGCGCACGCAAGCGGACCTGGGCCGAATAATTGACCTGGGCCTGTTCGACAGCGGTTTGCGACAGGCGCAAATCCAGTTCTGACGCAGTGCCGGTATCGAACTGCAGTTTGACGATCTTGTATGCTGCCTGGGCGGCCTGCAGCGTGCCCTGGGTCAGCGCCAGCTGCTCGTCGTAGGCCAGCGTGGCCAGATACTGGTCGGCGGTTTGCGACACCAGCAGGATCTCCGCCGCCTGGCGGGCATGGGTGCTGGCCAGGTATTGTTCCAGCGCGGCGTCCGACAGGCTGCGCAAGCGGCCGAAGAAATCGATTTCCCATGCGGCGGACAGGCCAGCCGAATAATCATGGGAGACGGCGGCATTGTGGCTCGATGCGATGCTGGCAGGCGTGCGCGAATCCGAGAGGCCCGCATTGCCGTTGACCTGCGGGAACAGCGACGCACGCTCGATCCGGTACTGGGCCTGGACTTTTTCAACGTTCAGCGCGGCGACGCGCAGGTCGCGGTTGTTTTGCAACGCCAGTTCGACCAGCCGCTGCAGGCGCGGATCGGAGAGGAAATCGCGCCAGCCGATGTCGGCGGCCGGCAGGGCGGCGCCGCCGGCCTTGCCGGCCGGAGCCTGGTAAGCCGCGCCGGCCGGGTAGTCCGTGGCAACCGGCATGGCCGGCCGGTGGTACACCGGCTGCAGCGAACAGCCGGCGGCCAAGGCCAGCAGCATTGCACCGGCGGCGTATTTGAACGGTGCCATTTCAGTACTCCCCTGTTTGCGGTTCGGCCGGCAGCAACGGCGGCGCGGCTGCCGGTTTCTTGCGGCCAAGCTTGTTGGCGACCACGATGTAGAACATCGGAATCATGAAGGTGGCAACGAAGGTTGCCGCCAGGGTGCCGCCGATGACGCCGGTGCCGATGGCGTTCTGGCTGGCCGATCCGGCGCCGCTGGCCAGCGCCAGCGGCAGCACTCCCAGCACGAACGCCATGGAGGTCATGACGATCGGCCGCATCCGCATGTGTGCCGCTTCGATGGCCGCTTGCAGCGCGGTGCGGCCGTGGGCCTGCAATTCACGGGCAAATTCGACGATCAGGATCGCATTCTTGGCCGACAGGCCGATGGTGGTCAGCAAGCCGACCTGGAAGTACACGTCGTTTGACAAACCCATCAGCGAGGTGGCGCCAAGCGCGCCGAGAATGCCGAGCGGCACCACCATGATGACCGACAGCGGAATCGACCAGCTTTCATACAGCGCGGCCAGGCTGAGGAACACCACCAGGATCGACAAGCCGTACAGCAAGGGCGCCTGCGAACTGGACTGCGCTTGCTGCAGCGAGGTCCCGGTCCACTCGTAGCCGATGCCCGGCGGCAGCTGCTTGACCAGTTTTTCCATGGCGATCATGGCCTGCCCGGAGCTCTGGCCCGGCGCCGCCTGGCCCTGGATCTCCATGGCTTCGACGCCGTTATAGCGCTGCAGCTGCGGCGGGCCATAGGTCCATTCATGGCTGCCGAAGGCGGAGAACGGCACCATGGCGCCGCCGCTGCCGCGCACGAACAGCCGCTGCATGTCGTCGGGATTCATGCGGTAAGGAGCGTCGGCCTGTACGTATACTTTCTTGATGCGGTTATCGGTATCGAGGAAGTTGTTGACGTAGCGCGAGCCCCAGGCGATCGAAAAGGTCTGGTCGATGTCGGCCGCGCTGACGCCGAGGGCGGCGGCTTTCTCGCGATCGATATTGACCTTGAAGGTCGGGTTGTCCGCCTCTCCGGTGAAGCGCACTTGCGCCAGCGCCGGATCTTTCCTGGTCATCTCCAGCAGCTGGTCGCGCGCCTTGGCCAGGGCTTCGTGGCCGAGGCCGCCGCGGTCTTCCAGTTCGAAGTCGAAACCGGCGGCGCTGCCCAGGCCGCGGATCGGCGGCGGGCTGACGGCGAAGATATCGGCTTCCTTGTTTGCGGCGAAATGCTTGCCGATGCGGTCAGACAGCGCCTTGGCGGTCAGCTCGGGCCGGTTGCGCTGGCTCCAGTCCTTGAGGCGGACGAACAGCTGCCCCTGGTTCTGGCCGCGGCCGGCGTTGTTGTTGCCGTTGACGATGAAGGTAGCGTCGACCATCGCTGCTTCGCTTTTCAGGAGATAATCGCTGACTTCATCCAGCACCAGGCCGGTGCGCGCCTGCGTCGTGCCCGGGGCGGTCTGCACCTGGACGAAGATGAAGCCTTGGTCTTCGTTCGGCAGGAACGAGGTCGGCAGGCGCACGAACATCACGCCGACGGCGACCAGCACCGCCGCGTAGATCAGCAGCCAGCGCCCGGAGCGGGCGGCAACGCGGCGCACGCCAAGCACATACTTGTCGCGGCCCTTGTCGAAGTTGCGGTTGAACCAGCCGAACAGGCCTTTTTTCCCGCCATGGTCTTCGCTGGGCGGTTTCAGCAGGGTGGCGCAGAGCGCCGGCGTGAGCGACAGCGCAACGAACACCGACAGCAGCATCGAAGCCACGATGGTGAGCGAAAACTGACGGTAGATGCCGCCTACCGTGCCGCTGGAGAACGCCACCGGGACGAACACGGCGCACAGCACCAGGGCGACGCCGATCAAGGCGCTGCTAATCTGTCCCATGGCTTTGCGGGTAGCCTCAAGCGGCGGCAAGCCGTCCTCGTGCATCACGCGCTCGACGTTTTCCACCACCACGATGGCGTCGTCCACCAGCAAGCCGATCGCCAGCACCAGGCCGAACATCGACAAGGTATTGATCGTGAAACCCAGCGCCGACATGACGCCGAAGGTGCCCAGCAGCACCACCGGCACCGTGATCGAAGGAATCAGCGTGGCGCGCAGGTTCTGCAGGAACAGGTACATCACCAGGAACACCAGCACGATGCCTTCCAGCAGCGTCTTCACTACTTCCTCGATCGATATCTTGACGAAGGGCGTGACGTCGTTCGGGTAGACCACTTTCAGCCCGTGCGGAAAATACGGTTCCAGCTCCTTGATGCGGGCCCGTATCGCGGCTGCCGTGACCAGTGCGTTGCCGCCCGGCGCCAGCTGGATGCCCATGCCGGAAGCAGCCTGGCCGTTGTACTTGTTGTCGATATTGAAGCTTTCGGCTCCCAGGTTGATGCGCGCAACGTCGCGCAGGCGTACTTGCGAGCCGTCCGGCAGCACCTTGAGCAGGATGGCGCCGAAATCGGCCGGCGTGCGCAGCAGCGTCGATTCGGTAATCGTCGCGCTCAGCTGCTGGTCCTTGACGGCCGGCGTGGCGCCCAGCTGGCCGCCGGATATCTGCACGTTCTGGGCCTGCAATGCGGCGCTGACGTCGAGCGGCGTGAGTGCATAGCTGTTCAGCCTGGCCGGATCAATCCAGATCCGCATCGCATACTGGGTGCCGAACACATTCATGTTGCCGACGCCGTTGATGCGGCTGATCGGATCCTGCACATTCGACACCACGTAGTTGGCGATGTCGAACTTGTTCATGCTGTTGTCAGCCGACACAAAGCCGATCACCATCAGGAAGGCGTTGGTCGATTTGGTGACCTTGACGCCGGACTGCTGCACCTGCGCCGGCAGCAGCGGCACCGCCAGCTGCAGCTTGTTTTGCACCTGTACCTGCGCGATGTCCGGATTGGTGCCGCTGGCGAACGTCAGCGAGGTGGTCGACTGGCCGGTGTCGTCGCTGGTGGACGACATGTAGAGCAGGTTGTCGATGCCGTTCATCTGCTGCTCGATCACCTGCACCACGGTGTTCTGCACGGTGGTGGCCGAAGCGCCAGGGTAGCTGGTGCTGATCTGGACCGTAGGCGGCGCTACCGGGGGAAACTGTTCTATGGGCAGCGAGAAAATCGATATTCCTCCGGCCAGCATGATCAGGATGGCGAGCACGATCGCGAAGATCGGCCGTTCTATGAAAAATTTTGCCATTGCCGGTTCTTCCTTATTTGCTTGCAACCACGGCCGGCGCGGGGCTGTGCGGCCCGGCCGGGACGCCGGGCGCCGCGATAGGCGCCGGCGGCGGCTGGACCGGATTGGGCGCTTCCGATGCATCGACCAGCATCCCGGCTTGTACTTTCTGGCCGCCGCTGACAATCACCTTGTCGCCTTCGTTCAGGCCGGCGGTAACTACCCAGTTGCCGCCGATGGTGTCCTGGGCCTGCAGCGTGCGCTGCACGACCTTGCGGTCAGGCCCGACCACGAATGCGGTGGCCTGTCCTTGCGGGTTATGGCTGACGCCGGGAATCGGCACCAGGAACGCCTGGTCGTTCACGCCTTGTTCGATACGGGCGTGTACGAACATGCCAGGCAGCAGGACATACTTGGGATTCGGGAAAATCGCGCGCACGGTGACCGAACCGGTGTTGGGATCGACCGTGACGCCATTGAACTGCAGCGTGCCGGCCAGCGGATACTGGCTGCCGTCCTCCAGCGTCAAAGTCACCTTGGCCTGGCCGGCGCCGTTCAGCTTGACCTGGCCGCTGGCGACGTCGCGCCGCAACTGCAAGCCGGCGATGCTGGGCTGGTTGAGGTCGACGTAGATCGGATCGATCTGCTGCACCGTGGTCAGCAGGGTGGCTGCGCTGGCCTGCACGTACGCGCCTTGGGTTACCTGGGACACGCTGCTGCGCCCGGTAATCGGCGACGCCACGCTGGTATACCCCAGGTTGATGCCGGCGGTGGCTACCGCAGCCCTGGCGGCGGCGACGTCGGCGGCGGCCTGGCCTTGCGCCGCCACCGCGTTGTCGTAGGCTTGCTTGCTGACGGCATTGCCGCCGATCAGGATCTTGTAGCGGTCAGCCTGCGAACTGGCTGCGGCCAGGTTCGCTTCCGCTTTTTGGCGGGCTGCCAGCGCACTGTCCAAGGCAGCACGGTACGGCGCCGGGTCAATCTGGTACAAGGCCTGGTTTGCTTTGACATCGGCGCCTTCCTGGAAGCTGCGCTTTTGCACGATGCCGTCGACACGGGCGCGCACCTGCGCTACCAGGTAGGCGGAGGTGCGGCCGGGGAGTTCAGTGCTGACCGGCACGCTGGTGCGGCGAGCCGTGATGACGCTGACCTGCGGCGCCGCCGGGGCCGGCGCCGCCTGCTTGGCGGGACCGCAAGCGGCCAGCGACAGCAGGGCCAGCGTGGCTGCCAGGTTGGCGCCACATCGGTTTGTTTTATACGGATACATAGGTCCAACCCCATTTGTCAGTTGCCGAAACGCTTGGTTCGGTGCAATTCGCGTCAGTTTCGATGTCAGTTTCGATAACGCGCGCCATGATTGAATAAGAAAAACAGCCAGGGCTGGATGAGGAGCGGAGGGCAGGCTGTGTCTGGACTGCAGCGCTGCCTCTTATCCGCGATGAAATGCCGCGATCAGGCTGTTTCAGCCGTTGTAGAGCGGATTAGGCGAAACATAGACTTTGACCATGTGGTCAAGCAAGCCCGAAGGCGCCACGCTGTTCAGGTTGAACGCCCTGGCCGAACCGTCGAACGTCCAGCCGAACGTGCTGCCGCCGACATTGAATTCAACCGCCTGGCCGCCTTGTACATTGATGTACTTGGTGTCAGGGGTAATCGTGATGGTGCGGCTGGTGGCGGTTGCCGACGCTGTTTCGCCCAGCAGGCTGTGATTGTCCGCGGCCATGGAAGAAACGGCCGAGAACGACAATGTCAAGGCAACAAGGGCTGGAATAAGTAATTTCGAGTTCATGGTGTGCTCCAATAAAAAGAAGGAATGGTGTCGCCCGCGGTTTTGTGAAGAGCGGCAGTGACACTTTGCACGACCAGGGGTTAAGCCCGGATTGGCGGTTCATTAACGATATTTAATGTTGGCGGATGCAACACGGCAAGGCACACCCTGTAACGCGGTAAGGTGCACTCCGTACCCTGTAGGGCGTAATAGCGAAGCGCATTACGCCGCACGTGATGCCTCGCTAAGGCAAACGATGCCAAATGAACCGGGGCAAACAACAATAAGAGAATGCCGCGTGATATCGATCAAACATACGGCGTAATACGCTGCGCTTGTATGGTTAGAAATGACGCTTTCTGGGAAACTAGAAGGTGCCGGAGTGGAGGGACAACGCTTCGCATCTGCGGTTTTCACTGACAGACTGTATTAGATCTCTCCCACTCCACCTCTCCAACGTCGATGAGGAATCCAGCGGCCGTTAATGGCCTGCCAGCCCGGACCGCCGATATGTGCAAGCTAACGTGAAGAGAGGGCCACTCCGACAATTCTCACTCTAGCCATAAGGAGGCATTCATGCAATCCCCCCTGTTTATTGGTGTTGATGTCGCAAAGGTAGAAGTCGTCCTTGCCTGTTCACAAAACAGCTTTCCAGTGCAGACGGTGGCAAATGCTTTGCCGGCACTACGGAAAT
>NZ_JBWKQR010000011.1:0-264 GCF_059418905.1 Collimonas sp. GW821-FHT07E08
GCTACGCCGTATCGATTGCTCCATCTGACACCCCTTCTCTTCATCGAAAAAGTGTCAACCTAATTCAGGACGGGTCACACAAAACAAAAAAGCCCGCTTGCGCGGGCTTTTTCATTCTGGCGTCCCCAGGGGGATTCGCCTACATGCCGCAGGCCGCGGAATCGCTTGCAAGCGATTCCCTTCTCATCCCCCGCGTAAGCCGCGCAGGCGGCTTACTTGTGGCCGCCAAAACAAAAAAGCCCGCTTGCGCGGGCTTTTTCATTC